>CAZMXX010000399.1:0-3773 GCA_964570315.1 uncultured Anaerolineaceae bacterium
GGATGACGGCACTCTCGACCCCGCCGAAACCCGCGACGTGCTCGGCTTGGCGCGCTCCGCCGCGTTGAACGCCCCCGTGCCCGAAACGAAGTACGGGGTGTTTAGAATGTGAGATGGTTTTCGGTGGTCGGTTTTCAGTTTTTTGCGCTGACTGCTGAAAACTGATAACCGACCGCCAATCACTGAAAACTGAAAACTTATGACTCAAAAACTACTCTTCAAAAAAATCCTCATCGCCAACCGGGGCGAGATTGCCGTGCGGGTGATTCGCGCGTGTCAGGAAATGGACATCCCCACGGTGGCAGTCTATTCCGACGCCGATGCGGCGAGCCTGCACGTGACGCTGGCGGATGAAGCCGTGCACATCGGCGGCGCACCCGCCACCGAAAGCTATCTGCGCGGCGATAAAATTTTGCGGGTGGCGCAACAACTCGGCTGCGACGCCATTCACCCCGGCTACGGCTTTCTGTCCGAAAATGCCGACTTTGCCGACGCGGTGACTGCCGCGGGACTGACCTTCATCGGTCCCGGTGGCGACGCGATGCGCGCTATGGGCAGCAAAACCGCCGCCCGCGCCGTGATGCAAGCGGCGGGCGTGCCGGTGGTGCCGGGCTATCAAGCCGGCAGCCGCGATGCCGACCTGCTCGCCGCTGCGCCGGACATCGGTTTTCCCGTGCTGGTCAAAGCTTCGGCGGGCGGGGGCGGCAAGGGCATGCGCGTCGTGCAATCCGCGGACGAACTGCCCGATGCGCTCGCTTCGGCGCGGCGGGAGGCGCAATATGCCTTCGGCGACGACCATATTTATCTCGAAAAATATATTGTCAACCCGCACCACATCGAATTTCAAATTTTCGGCGATGTTCATGGCAACGCCATCCACCTGTTTGAGCGCGAATGTTCCATCCAGCGCCGCCATCAGAAAATCATCGAAGAGAGTCCATCCCCGTTTTTAGATGACGATTTGCGCCGCCGAATGGGGGATGCCGCCGTTGCCGCCGCCCGCGCGGTGGGCTACGTCAACGCGGGAACCATCGAATTTCTGGTGGACGCCGACCGCAACTTTTATTTTCTCGAAATGAACACCCGCTTGCAGGTGGAACATCCCGTCACCGAGCTGGTGACCGGCATGGATTTGGTCAAACTGCAATTGCGCGTAGCCGCCGGTGAGCCGTTGCCCGATTTCCGCGCGCTGTGTCAGCAGGGGCACGCCATCGAATGTCGCATCTACGCCGAAGACCCCGCCAACAACTTTCTGCCGGAAATCGGCAAAGTGCGCCGTGCGGTTGAGCCGGTGGGTCCGGGGGTGCGGGTGGATGCGGGCGTCACCACCGGCGATGAAATTTCGCTCCATTACGACCCTATGATTGCCAAATTAATCGTCTGGGGTGAAAATCGCACCGAGGCGCTCCGCAAAATGAATTGGGCGTTGCGCCATTATGTGGTACTCGGTGTGACCACCAACATTCCCTTTTTGCGCGATGTGGTGGCGCATCCGGCGTTTCGGCGGGGGGATGTGACCACCAATTTCATCCCGGAACACCTTTCCGCATGGCAGCCGCGCACCGAAACCCCACCCGACATGGCGCTGGTCGCGGCGGCGATTGCCGACATGCTGGCAGACCGCCGGCGGGTTGTGGCGGCGGATGGTGCGACGGACAGGGATGCGTTCAGCCCGTGGGCAACGCTGCGCGGGTTTCGGATGGGGGTGGAACGATGAGCATGGAATATCGCTATCAGGTCGGAGATGAAACCATCACCGTCACCATTGAAAAAGAAGGGGACGGCTACCGGGTCACGGTGGGCGAAAAAACGCACTATGTCACCGTGGCATCATCCCGTTTGAGCATATTCAATTTGGATGTGGACGGGTTGCGCTGGCGAGCGGTGGTGGCGCGGGGCGACAATCAACGATATGTGGCGCTGAATGGCGATACCTGGCAGTTTGAGCGCGTCACCGAGCAATCGCGGCGCAAGCGGCGCAAAGGCGCGGGTGGTGCCGGGTCGGGGGCGTTGGAAGCCTCGATGCCGGGGCAGGTGCTCGCCGTGCCGGTGTCGGTGGGGGATGCGGTCGCGGCGGGGGATACGCTGGTTTTGCTGGAAGCGATGAAGATGGAGCTGCGCATCACCGCGCCCGTCGCCGGTACGGTGAAAGCCATCCACTGCGCCGCCGGCGAAACCGTCAATCGCGGGCAATTGCTGGTGGAAGTGGAAATATCATAATTTTAGCCACTCATCCGGTGTGATGCCGATTTCACGGATGATGGCGCGAATTAAACCGACGCTGACATCTTTGCCTTTGTGTATCGGAATGGGGACGATTTTTCCCGTTTCAAAATGCACCATTCGCATGTGACGTCCACCGGGTATGGGACCTTCAAAGCCGAGTTTTTTCAATTTGCGAATGACTTGTCGGGATTTAAGCGGCGAGAGCTTCGGCATCCTGTTCCTCGATAACGATACCTTCGATGGGGGGGAGGGGGAGGTTTAGTTGCAGGGCAAGCGAGATATTGCCTTCGATGACATCACGCAGGTTTTGCCGGGCTTCTTCAAAAGAACCGCCTTGCGCAAAAAAACCGGACGCATTTGGCACGGTAGCGATAACAACGCCGTTTTCGTCCCGTTCATATTCGGCAAGATTCAGCGCGGCAGCAATATATTGTGAAATTGGAAATACGCGAATTTTTTTCATACCCATCTCCATTTATTTGATGGTTGATACAATCATTATAACTGTAATGCAGTAATTTTCAAGGAGGGAGCGATACGATGCCCGGAAAATACTTTGAAGAATTGGATGTCGGTGCGGTCATCAAACATACCTACGGGCGCACCGTCACTGAAATGGACAACGTACTCTTTTCGTCGCTGACGATGAACCCGCAACCGCTCCATTTGGACGCGGAATTCTGCCGCAAAACCGAATTCGGGCGTCCGCTGGTGAACGGACTGTTCACGCTGGGGCTGGCGGTCGGCATCACCGTGCATGATTTGACCGGCGGCACGCTGGTGGCGAATTTGGGCTATGAAAAGGTGAACCATCCGCGCCCGATGTTCCACGGCGATACCCTCTATGTGGAAACGGAAGTCATCAGCAAGCGCGAATCTCGTTCCCGCCCGAATCAGGGTATCGTCAAATTCCGGCACATCGGGCGCAATCAGCATGGCGATATTGTGCTGGAATTTGAACGCACCGCGCTGATGCTGAAAAAAAGCGATTAGTTGTCAGTCATCAGTTTTCAGTTCAAAGTTGCAGGGTTGCAGGGTAGCATGTTTCACGTTCTCACCTGCGCACTTTCTCACTTCCACGCCTTCGCGAAGGACAAATGACCAATGACGAATGACAAACTCCGCCGCTCGGTGTTGTTTATGCCCGGCGACAGTATGCGGAAAATCCAAAAAGCCACCCGGCTCGATGCCGACACCATCGTGATGGATTTGGAGGATGGGGTGGCGCTGAACACCAAAGCCGAAGCCCGCGCCACCATCGCCGAGGCGTTGCGCACGCTTGATTTCGGGCGACGCGAGCGGCTGGTGCGGCTCAATCCCCCCGATTCCGGTTTTCTGGACGATGACCTTGCTGCCACCGCGCCCGCCCAGCCGGATGGATTCGTCATCCCCAAAGTGGAATCGGCGGCGGATGTGCAGACCGTCAGCCGGAAATTGGCGGCGGTGGAACGGGAACACGGCTGGACGGAGAACTCGCTGCGGCTGGTGGCGGGGGTGGAAACCGCGCTCGGCGTGATGAATCGGCGGGGGATTGCGCAGGCGGAGGG
>CAZMXX010000400.1:0-3765 GCA_964570315.1 uncultured Anaerolineaceae bacterium
GATGTGGACACATCGTTCCGGGATGCGATGGATGAACGCTGCGGAACCAGCAGCACATCATCAAAAGTTAACGCTTTTTGCCGTCTGATTTTCATTTTTATACCCTTCTCGTTTTATCCGGTAGAGGCGACTCTTGTGGTCGCCCAAAATTGGGCAGAAAAACCCCGCCCGATTCTATCACACCCAATACAAAATATCAATATACCGTTTCAGTAAATCATCCACCAGCCCGCGCATGGGCAGGGTTGCCGCCAAACCATACACCGGCGCCATCGTTCCTTCATCTTGGGGATTTTCTTTGACGTATGCCACCGATGCCCGCAAATCGGACAAAAATCGCTCGGCGACGCCGGGCTGGGTGTGGCGCAGTGTGATGGCAATATGCACCGCCGACGGTTTGTGCAGCCCGTTCAAACGCCATCCGCGCCGGGTCATCTGCTCCATAATCTGATACACATTCAGCGTGTCCGACGCAAAGGCAATCACCCACAACGGGTTGCCCAAAATGCGCAGTTCGGGAATTTCGACGATGCCCTGTTTGATGACCGTCGCCGTTTCCAGAATGCGCCGCGCCGCATCCAGATACCCCGCCTCGCCGATGGAGACCAGCGCCGCCCAACATGCCGCGCTGAGCGCACCGGGACGGCTACCCGCAAAAGTGGGGGAAAAATACAGCCCGCCCGACCATTCGCTGGTGGTGTAATATTGAAATCGCCGCAACGCCGCACCGCGATACATCACCACCGATGTACCTTTGGCGGCATACCCGTATTTGTGGGTATCGGCGCTCATGGACGTGACGCCCGGCAGGCGGAAATCGAAGGGTGGGACGGGATAGCCCAACTTGTCGGCGAAGGGGAGCACGAAGCCGCCCAGACAGGCATCGGTGTGGAAGCCGATGCCCCGTTGCCGCGCCAGTTCCGACAGTTCGGTGATGGGGTCAATTGTGCCGTGCGGGAACGACGGCGCACTCCCCACCAGCACAATGGTGTTGCGGGAGATGGCTTTTTTCGCGGCGCGCACATCCGCGCGGAAATTTTCATCCACCGGAATTTCCACCCGTTTGATGCCGAAATACTGCGCGGCTTTCTCAAATGCGGCGTGCGCGGTGCGTGGCACAACCATCTCCGGGCGGCGGATGCCTTTCGTCTCCCGTGCCCAATCCCGATACGTTTTCATCGCCAGCAGAATGCTCTCCGTGCCGCCGGATGACACCGTGCCACAGATACCGTCATCCCCCCCCACCTGCGCCGCACCGAGCATACGGGCGGTCATCGCCACAATTTCCGCCTCAAACTTGGTGGCGGACGGGAAAATATCGGCGTGCAGGGGGTTGCTCTGCGAATTGAGGGCATACGCCCGGTTCAAAAATTCGATGTGTGCGGGGTCGCCGTGATACACCGCGCCGGAAACGAAGCCATCCCGCCAGAGGGCGGCTTCGCGCTGTTGCAGAGTCTCCATCTGCGCCAGAATATCGTCGCGGGGGATACCGTCGGCGGGCAGGCGGGTGTGCGCGGGGAATTCGGCGGCGTAGGGTTTCAAATCCCCCTCCAACTCCGCCAGCATGGCGTCATACTCCCGATTGATGAGTCGCCGCACGGCGGGAACACGTTTCAACTGCCGCTCCAGCACCCGCATCACGCGGGGGGGAATCCATTTCAGTTTTTGGGAAAGGTTGATGATGTCCATACCGGTTTCTCGTTTCAAGTTCAAGGTTTTTGGTTCAAGGTTGCAGGGTTGCAATATTCACGTTTCACGCATTACAGAATACGAATGGCGAATCTCTCACCTGCTCACTTTCACCCTTTCTTTTTATTCAACCGGGCATAGATGGGGCGATTGCGCTTGTAGATTTCGCGGAAGACGGCGAATCGTTCATCATACAATTCCAGATGGTCGAAATTCGGTTCGTATGTCCGCGCGATGCTCACTTTTTTCGCCAGCGATTCAAAAGAGCCGTACCCCAACCCCACCGACGCCAACATCGCCGCGCCGCGCACATTCGCCAAAATGGGGTCGGCAACCTGCCGGACAGTGCGCCCCAGCACATCGGCGTGAATTTGGCACCAGATGTCCGATTTTGCGCCGCCGCCAATCATATTGATGCTCCGAAATTCCCGGCGGGCGAATTTTTCGACATACATCAACAGCCAGCGCGCATTGAGCGCTACCCCTTCAAACACGGCGCGGATGAAATGCTCGCGGGTGGTGTTCAGCGAAACGTTGTAAAAGCCGCCGCGCACGGCATGGTCTTCCACCGGCGTGCGCTCGCCGTACAGCCACGGGGTGAAAATGATGCCGCCGCTCCCCGCGGGGGCGCGTGCTGCAATTTCATCGAAAAGTTGGTACACGTTTTCATGGTCGGTTTCAACCGCTAATTCATCCGGGTGAAAGAGGATATTATCCTTCAAAAAATTGAGACACGCCCCCGCCGTTTCCTGTTCGTTGGCAATCAAATACCGTTCCGGGATGGCAGAGGGCAGCGACGCCATATTGTGCAGTAAATCGGTTTTTTTGAACGGGACGTGGCAGGTGATCCACGACGACGTGCCGATGTACAGATGCGCCTGCAAATCGCGCACCGCCCCCGACCCCAGCGCTGCCGAATGGACATCGGGCGTGCCGAGTACCACTTTCGCGGCGGGGGTGATGCCGAGTTCCGCCGCCGCCTGCGGGGTGACATGCCCCAGCACATCCACCGCGCGGCGCAAATCGGGCAGTTTCTCGCGCTCGATGGTCGCCATTGCCAGCAAGCGACCATCGTAATCCACCTTCGTCAGGTCGCGGTTGTCGGTCACCCAATGGAGCGCGATGGAATCATATGAGGCGGCAAAACTGCCCGTCAATTTCAAATTGAGATAATCTTTCGGCTCCAGAAATTTGTACGTTTGCCGGTAAATTTCGGGGTGGCGGTGTTTGATGAACAGAATATGGGCGATGGGGTCTTTGCCCGATTGCCCCGGAATGCCACCGGTGAGCCGCAACCAGTACGGCAATTTTCGCACGCCATAGCCTTCGATGGTGATGCGCCCGCCGGAAATCTGTTTGACATACGGTGCGCCGCGCGAATCCATCCAGATGATGGCGTTCAGCAACGGTTCGCCGTTCCCATTCACCGCCACCGTGCCCGACCACTGCGCGGTACAGGCAACCCCCACCACGCTTTCGGGCGCGATGGCGGTTTCGGTCATCACCCGTTGGGCGGCGATGGTGATGGCGCGCCACCAATCGGCGGGGTTTTGTTCCGCGCCGCCGTCGGGGAGCAGGGTCAGCGGAGTCGGCTCGAATGTCCAGCCGAGCCGCGAACCGGCGGTGGTGAAAAGCGCGACCTTCGGTCCGGATGTACCGAGGTCAATGGCGAGAATATGTTGTTGCGCAGACATCATTACCTCCTGAAGGGTTATCGGATGGGCGTAGTTTTAGCGTAGAGTTTGGGTCAAGTTAATTCCGGTCGATGTGTTATACTGTAGTCAGTAAGTTGTTTAATTCCTTTTTCTCCTCCTTTTGATGAGCGCCGTGATGCCAGAGCACGGCGCTTTTCGATTCCGGGGAAATGTGGGAATTGGGGGACACCCCCAAATCCCCCGCGGCTGACGCAGTGACGCGCCGTTATGCCAGAGCACGGCGCTCTTCGCGTCTGATCGGTCATTTGTCATTGGTCATTTGTTCTTCGTTTTCGCTGGCGCTTCATTGAATCTTTTCACCACCGCTACTCTTGACTTGGTCACAGGGCGATGATCCGACCAACTCAAACCGACATCTACT
>CAZMXX010000401.1:0-3746 GCA_964570315.1 uncultured Anaerolineaceae bacterium
TATCTATACAGGGGTGTCATTGCGAAGCCCGTAGGGCTGAAGCAATCCCCACTATCCAAACACGGAGATTGCTTCGCTGCGCTCGCAATGACATCTGTTTCACCGGTGGCTGTATAGATACATTGAAAATTCGTAAAATTCGTGATGATTTTTTCGTTTTCACACATCAAATTTCCAGCTCGATTGCCTCAATATCCCGCGCCATTTTGGCGTGGAACGCCGCCAGTTTTTCCGCCAAATCGGGGCGGGCGACGGAAAGGATCCGCACGGCGAGCAGCGCCGCGTTTTTGGCGTTGTCAATCCCCACCGTGGCGACGGGAATGCCGCGCGGCATCTGCACGATGGAGAGGAGCGAGTCCAGCCCGTCGAGCGTTTTGCTTTTGACGGGCACGCCGATGACCGGCAGGGTGGTCAGCGCGGCAATCACACCCGGCAGATGCGCCGCGCCCCCTGCCCCGCCGATGATGACCGCCAAGCCCCGCTCGCGGGCGGAACGGGCATATTGCACCGCCAAATCGGGGGTGCGGTGCGCCGAGATGACCCGCATCTCCCACGGCACGCCGAAATCGGTCAGGGTTTCGGCGGCGGGTTTCATCACCGCTAAATCCGAGGTGCTGCCCATAATGATGCCAATTAATGGTTGCTGTGTCATTTTTTACCCCCACATATCTTCAAATAAAAGTTTTTCATGGTTTTCATCAAACATCCAATCGGGAATGGCGATGGGATATTCGCCGCTGAAACATGCCGCGCAATAGCCGCCGGAAGTTCGGCGCGCGTCGCGCACGGCGGCGAGCATCCCCGCCATGCTCAAATATGCCAGACTGTCGGCGTGGATGTGCGCCCGAATGCCATCCACATCGAGCCGGTGGGCAATCAACTGCGCGCGGGTGGACATATCCACGCCCAGAAAACAGGGGTGGCGCACGGGGGGCGACGACACCCGCACATGCACCTCCGCCGCGCCCCCGGCGCGCAAAAGTTTCACCAACGGACCGGCAGTCGTGCCGCGCACGATGGAATCATCCACCAGCACCACCCGTTTGCCGCGCAAATTGTCGGTGAGCGGATTGTATTTCAACTGCACCCCTGTTTGGCGCAGCGAATCATCGGGCTGGATGAACGTGCGCCCGATGTAGCGATTTTTGGTCAGCCCTTCGGTGAACGGGAGTCCCGCCTCCTGCGCAAAGCCGATGGCGGCGGGGGTGGCGGAATCGGGCACGCCGACCACAATATCGGCGTCGGCGGGGGCTTCGCGGGCGAGCCGGCGTCCCATTTTTTGGCGCACGGTGTGGATGAGCTGCCCCTCCAACACCGAATCGGGTCGGGCGAAATAGACGTATTCAAAAATGCACAACGCTTGTTTTTGGGATGGCTGCCCCGTGAACGACGCAACGCCGTGCGCATCCAGCCGCACAATTTCCCCCGGCTGAACATCGCGCAGAAAATCCGCGCCCACCGTACCGAGCGCACACGATTCGGAGGCGACGACGTGCCCGCCGTCGGGCAATTTCCCCAGACAGAGCGGGCGCAAGCCGAGCGGGTCGCGCACGGCATACACCGCATCGCGCGTCAGCACCACCAGCGAGTACGCCCCTTCCGCCTGCACCATAAACGTGCTGAGCCGCGATACCCAGCGGTCGGGACTGCGCGGGTCGGTGTGGGCAGGGCTGAAGGTCGGCGCGGCGAGCAGTTGGGTGATGACCTCGCTGTCGGTGGTGGAGGACAGCCCCACCCCACGCCCCAGCAATTGTTTGCGCAGACTGAGCGCGTTGGTCAGATTGCCGTTGTGCGCCACCCCAAGCGGACCGTCAATCGTTTCAATCAGATATGGCTGGGCATTGCGCGGGTGCGATTTCCCCGTGGTGGAATAGCGGGTGTGCCCAATGGCAAGATGTCCTTTCAGCGGGTGCAGACTCTCTTCGGTGAAAATGTGCGTCACCAACCCCATCTCTTTGTGTAAATGCGCCGAATGCCCGTCGCAGGTGGCAATGCCCGCGCTCTCCTGTCCCCGGTGCTGCAGAGCATACAGCCCGAAGAAGGTCAGGCGGGCGACCTCCCGCCCCGGCGCGAAAATGCCGAACACGCCGCATTCTTCGTGGGGGTTGTCGGAAAAGGGCAACGGCGCACTCATACGATTCGCTCCAGCGCGGCGGCGATGCGAGCGGCGGCGGGTTGCTCGGCGGGGATGAAGGTCTGCCCGGTCAGTTTCTCATACGCGGCGATGTACCGCGCCGCCACCTGCGCCACAAAATCGGCGGGCATGGCGGGCGGCGAGCCTTCGCCGCGATAGCCCTGCGCGGCGAACCATTTGCGCAGAAACTCTTTATCGAAATTTTCCGGCGCGGCGGGGTCTTTTTCATACGATTCCACCGTCCAAAAGCGGCTGGAATCGGGGGTGTGAAATTCGTCAATCAGCGTCAGTTCGCCATCCAACAACCCGAATTCATATTTGGTGTCCACCAGAATCAACCCCGCCCGCGCGGCGATTTCCTGCCCGCGCGCAAACAATCCGAGCGCGGCGCGTTCCACATCCGCCCACAAATCGGGCGACACCAGCCCCCGCTCCAGAATTTCCGCGCGGGTGAGCCGTTCATCGTGTTGCCCCTGTTCCGCTTTGGTGGTCGGCGTGATGACCGGCACGGGCAGGCGGTCATTCTTCCGCAACCCGTCCGGCAGCGAAATGCCATACGGCTGGCGCTCGCCGCGCGCATACAATGTCCACAGCGAAGTGTCCGTCACCCCGGTGATGTATCCGCGCACAATCACCTCCACCGGCAGCGGCTCGGCAGCGCGGGCGATGGTCACATTCGGGTCGGGCACGCGGCGCACGTGATTCGCTACAATATCGCGTGTCTGCTCAAACCACCACACGCTCAACTGATTGAGCACCTGCCCCTTGAAGGGAATTGCGCCCAGCACGCGGTCAAACGCCGAAACGCGGTCGGTGGTGATGAGGATGATTTCCTCCCCGCGCCGGTACATGTCGCGCACTTTGCCGGTGATTTTCTCGCCCAGCCCCGGCACATCCACCCCGGTGAGCGCGTGCGGCGCAGCTTCCAATAATTCTTTTTGGGATACCATAGCCTTCTCCTTTTTTGGTTTTTAGCGGTTGGTTTTCAGTTTTCAGCGGTCAGTTTTTAGCAGTCAGCAGTCAGCAGTTAGCAGTCAGTTGTCAGTTGTTGGCGAGAAACTGCTCACTGATAGCTAAAAACTGATAGCTGATAGCTGAAAACTACACAACCCTCATCGCATTTTCAAACAGCACCAACCCGCTGCCGCCCCTTTCACCGCGCTGATGGCGCGGGTGCTGCCACGGGAAAATATGATTCTCCGGGTGCGGCATCAGCCCCAGCACATTCCCGGCGGGATTGCACAACCCGGCGATATTCCCCGCCGAGCCGTTGGGATTGGCGGGGTATCCGCCGCCGGCATACGTGAGCGCGTCCAGCCCCTGCGCCTGAATCGCCGCCAGCGTGCCCGCATCCGCCACGGCGAGCCGCCCTTCACCGTGCGCCACCGGGCAGAAAATCGGCGCGTCCAGCCCCCGCACAAACAGCGACGGACTACGCGGATTCGCTTCCAGCGTCACCCAACGGCACTCAAAACGCCCCGATTCATTCGGTGCGAGCGTCACCGTGCGCGGCGCATCTCCATCCCACTCCGGCAGCAACCCCGATTTCACCAGCGTCTGAAACCCGTTGCAAATGCCCAGCACAAACCCTCCCTCGCGGGCAAATTTCTGA
>CAZMXX010000402.1:0-3719 GCA_964570315.1 uncultured Anaerolineaceae bacterium
AGCCTTCTTTCCGGTTGTCTATTCGATTCTTAATGTGCGAAATTTAGGCTAAAAAGCGTGGTGGTATCAACGGGGATGCCGATGATACCGGACAATGTTTTGGCAAGCACAGCCGATTGGTTGTACCCCCGGAATTTTTGACGTGATTTGTGCAGTGGAACCGGAACAATTATTTTTGCATTCATTTGATTGATAGTATAGCAAGCAGCAAGCAATGGGGCAAGGGATTTTCCTAAAATCCGCATATATTCGTATTTGAATTTATGAATCAGGGTGCGCAATGTTTCATCATCGAACATTGCTGCTGAACGGATGGCATCCAGCGAGGCGAGCGGAAAGCGCCGGCATTGCGAACACGCCGACGGATGAGACGCGCCGGGGTAGCCGCAGGTGGGGCAGTAGGGCGGCTCAATCGGTGAGATTGCCGACATGCAGGCGTCGCACACAAATTGCCCCGGTGTGCCGCATAACACACACGCCGGTGGATACAAAAAATCGGTGAACGCCTCAAACGCGGCGGCAATTTCAGACACCCATGTCGTCATATCGCGGTAAAATAAAAGTTAAATGGTCATCAACAGTTGTGTGGCTGTTTTCAATGGTGCCGACGGGCAATTCCAAAATATATGCCGATTGCGGCACAAAACGCCCCATACGGTTGGGGACGATGTTGGGTTCGATTTTTATCACGGTTTTTTCGGCATTGATGTAGATAACATCAATGGGGAAGCCCATAAAAAAGGTGTGGATGCTTTTTTCGTTGACCAAGAGCAACCCCTCACCGGCGGCAAGGGGCGGCGAGCCGAGCAGCCCTTTGAGCCGGGTGAAAAAGGTGTCGGCAACCCGGCAATGGGTGGCGATGGTGGTGCGTTTCGATTGGTTTTCAATCCGCATTAAAAACTGCCGAAAACGTTGGAGTCTAAAATTTGCAGCACCGCCGGTCCCAACAGCACAATGAATAGCGACGGGAAAATCAGAAAGACCATGGGGAAGAGCATTTTGATGGGCGCTTCCTGCGCTTTTTTCTCGGCGCGCTGACGGCGCTGAATGCGCATTTGTTCCGCTTGAATGCGCAATACTTTGGCGATGCTCACCCCGAATTGCGTGGCTTGAATGATTGCCGCCACAAAGCTGGTGACTTCCGCCACGCCCAGATTTTTGTCCATTTCACGCAGTGCATCGGTGCGGAGTTTCCCCAGCCGAATTTCCTGCAAAACGCGCGCGAATGCCCGCGAAAGTTCGTTGTCCCATTTTTCGGCGACTTTTGCCATTGCGCCCTCAAACCCCAGCCCCGCTTCCACGCAAATGACCAACAGGTCGAGCGCGTCGGGCAGTGATTTGATGACTTCATCTTGCCGCTGGCGTATTTTGCTGCCGAGCCATACACCCGGCAAAATATATCCGATGACGCCGCCGATGGCGGAAAACAGGAAACGGTAGGAGACCGGTTGCCCGGTGATGCTCAACAGCAGAAACGCCAGCACCACAAAGGTCATTGCCGCGCCGAGTTTGATGCCCATGAACGTTTCCGGATTTTTGACGGGACGTCCCGCCAGCTCCAAATTGCGGCGCGCTTTCTCCCGCGATTGCTGGGGCGTCATCTGCGCCAGCGAATTCGCCAGTTTTTGGAAGAAGGGGGTCAGCACCCGTTCCGAGAATGACAGGGAGAGTTCGAGTTCTTCCAGCGTGACCGGCGTGTTGCGGCTGGCATATTCTTCCAGACGCGCCTGCACATCGCCGGAGGCGGTTTTGGGAACGAAGATGAGTCCCAAAACCAGCAGCACAATCGCGCCAAGCACAAGTCCGACAATGACTAAAATTGTTGGGGTAATAACCATAACAATCCCTCTTGATGGTTCACCCTGTATGACAGGATGCCATTAAATTTCAATCCGCACCACTTTTTGGATGGCGATAAAGCCAATCACAATTAAAAACAGTCCGACGCCGGTCATAATCCAGCCGCAGGGTTGGGTGGGGCAAGAAGTTGGCGACGCGCCCTCACAGGGGCGGAACATACGCCCGATGTATTCGTGGTTCATTGCGTATAACAACAGGCTCAGCACAATGGGTAACAGCGAGATGATGTACCCGCTGAGCATCCCCTGCGCGGTGAGCGTTTTGAT
The DNA here is from genome assembly GCA_964570315.1 of uncultured Anaerolineaceae bacterium. Classification (GTDB taxonomy): domain Bacteria; phylum Chloroflexota; class Anaerolineae; order 4572-78; family 4572-78; genus JANTHQ01. The sequence goes on from CAZMXX010000402.1 coordinate 2,127, forward strand.
TTCCCCGGCAATTCTGACCCGCTCGCGAATGACGAACGAAATGACTTCCAGAATTTCCGCCAGATTGCCGCCGACTTCATGCTGGATATTGATGGCGGTCACCATCAAATCAAGGTCATCGCTGGGGATGCGCCGCACCATGTTGTTCATGGCGCGCTCGTTGGAAATGCCGAGTTGCACTTCCCGCACCACCCGCTGGAATTCTTCCGCGATGGGGTCGGGCATTTCATTCCCCACGCTGTCCATCGCCTGCAAAATGGAATATCCCGAGCGCAATCCGTTTGCCATCAGGCTGATGGCGTCGCCGAGTTGGTCGTTGAATTCTTTCAGTCGCCGGCGTTTGCGCGAGCCTAAATAGATGCGGGGCAGAAAAAATCCGGCAACCGCACCGGCGAGGGTCAGCGGAAAGTTGCGATAAATGAGAAATGCCAGCGCGCCCACGCTGAGGATGCTCATGAAAACCAGCAAAATATATTCGGTGGGGGTGATTTTCAGGTTTGCCTGCGCCAATTCCGTTTGGATTTTTTGCGCAAACCCCTGCGATTCGATGGCTTCATCAAAGGGTTTGGTGAAAGACGCGCGTTTATCTTCCTTCTGCTCCCCCTGCGAGTCCGATTGCCCCATATCGCCCACAAATTGGCTCAGACGGTCTTGCGTGGCTTTGTCGCTATCGCTCCGGCTGAACGCATACACCAGCATGCCCAGCGCCACCACCAACAATATTCCCAATGCAATTAACGTTGGATTCATAATCCCCTCTGCCTAAAACCTTCCGCGCGCGCCAAAGATGTTGGGCGGAAGTTGAATGCCCGCATCTTCAATTTTGTCCATGAATTTGGGGCGCAAGCCGGTGGGCTTCAACCGTCCGATGACTTTTCCGCCCTCAAATCCCTGTTGTTCAAATGCAAAAATATCAGACAGCACCACCACATCCCCTTCCATGCCCTGCACTTCGGTGATGTTGATGATTTTCCGCGAGCCGTCGCGCATACGGGATTGCTGGACGATGACATCCACCGCCGAGGCAATCTGTTCGCGGATGGCGCGGACGGGGAGGTCCATCCCCGCCATCAGGCACATCGTTTCCAAACGGGCGATGGCATCGCGCGGGGAGTTGGCGTGGGCGGTGGTCAAACTGCCGTCGTGCCCGGTGTTCATCGCCTGCAACATGTCCAGCGCTTCCCCGCCGCGACATTCCCCCACCACAATGCGGTCGGGGCGCATTCGCAAACTGTTGATGACCAAATCACGGATGGAAACTTCCCCTTTCCCCTCAATATTCGGCGGGCGGGATTCCAGGGTGACGACATGTTCTTTCGCCAGTTGGAGTTCCGCCGCGTTTTCAATGGTCACAATGCGTTCATCATCGGGGATGAAGTTGGAGCAGATATTGAGCAGAGTGGTTTTCCCCGCGCCGGTTCCACCGGAAACGACGATGTTCATCCGCGCCAGCACGCAGGCTCGCAGGAATTCGGCGGCTTCGGGGGTGATGGAACCGAATTGAATCAGGTTTTCGATGGTGAGCGGCGTTTTGGAAAACTTACGGATGGTCAGCGTGGGTCCGTTCAGCGCCAACGGGGGGATGATGGCATT
>CAZMXX010000403.1:0-3716 GCA_964570315.1 uncultured Anaerolineaceae bacterium
ACCGACAAAAACAACGAGCACTTCAGCAAATACGCAAAGGCGCTCACAACAAGAACATCAAACACCAGATCAGACAATGAGAGATTGAAATAGGCGGGCAGTGCCGGTTTGGCAATGAGGGTTCCGAGAAAACGGGTTTCGAAGCGGGGTGAGGATTTGGCGGCGCGCCGGGCAGGCGGCGCCATTGTTCCATCTTGGGGCGGGGGGGGCGGCGGCGGGGGTGATGAAAGATTCTGCCGCCGGGCAGGTCGCGCGTTGGTAGCGGCAGAAAATCGCTCCAGTTCCGCCCGCAGGGTGCGTTCATCCACTTTGACCAGCCGCGCCAATTTTTGCAAATAGTGCGTCTGCTCCACTGCGCCCGGAATTTCTTTGATGACCGGAATGATGCGCTGAACCGCCGTGCTTTTCCCTTTGGCTTCATTCAAATCCAAATCGGCGGTGATGGCGTGGATGTAATAATCCACCAGCGGCTGCGCCTCGGCGATGGTTTTTTCCCACAGTGCGGGGTCGGTTTTCAACACATCGTCGGGGTCTTTACCGAGGGGCATCGTCGCCACACGAATATTGGCATTGAGTTTGCCCTCCAACTGCACCGTCCCCTGCATTGTCGGCACGGCAACCACCGCATCCGAAAGCACACCGCGCGCCACGTTGATGCCGCGCAGGGTGGCGGCATCGCCCGCGCTGTCCGCATCGAGCGCCAGCACAAAAGTATCGGTGAACCGCTTGAGCTGTTTGAGCTGCGGCTCGGTGAGCGCCGTGCCCATTTGCGCCACCACATTCGCAAAACCGCGCTCGTGAGCCTGCAGCGCGTCCATATACCCTTCCACAATCACCACCCGGTTTTTCTCCCGAATGGCGCTTTTGGCAACATCCAGCCCGAACAAAACTTCGCTTTTGTTGAAAATATCGCTCTGCGGCGAATTCAGATATTTGGGACCGAAACCATCTTTCAGGGCGCGCGCGCCAAAGCCGACCACCCGCCCGCGAATGTCGCGGATGGGAACCACAAATCGGTTGCGAAAACGGTCGATGGCGGGGGCGTTCTCTTTGGTCACCAGCAAACCGGCGGCTTCCAGATCTTTTTCGGTGTAGCCCCGTTTCAGCAGCGCAGATTTCAGCGCATCACGCTGGTTCGGCGCATAGCCCAACTGGAATTTCGAGATGGTCTCTCTGCCCAACCCGCGCCGAGCCACGTAATCGCGGGCAAATTGCGCCGAGGGCGATTCCAGCAATTGCTTGTGAAAGAATTGCGCCGCCACCGCCACAATCTCCAGCAGTTTTTTGCGCCATTTATCGGCGGCTTCCGCCTGTGGGGTGCGTTGTTCCAGCACCACCCCCGCTTTCGCCGCCAGCACCTTCAGCGCTTCAACAAAATCGTACCCCTCCGCCTTCATCACAAAATTGAAGACATCGCCGCCCTCACTGCACGCGCCAAAACAGCGCCACGTTTGAGTCGATTCATAGACCACAAACGATGGCGTTTTTTCCGTATGAAACGGGCACAACCCTTTGTACACTTTACCCGCTTTTTTTAATGAAGGGACATAAGGCGAAACGACGTCAACAATATTCAGTCGTTCTTTGACTTCTGCGGCAGCGCTCATGAAGCTGATTATCCTTCCCGAAAAATCTCGTATAAAAATTATACATCGTTATGGGAAATTTGAACAATCAAATTTGCAGCATCCGGCGATTTTGTGCCACCCATTGGTACATCAGCACTCCCCCGGCGATGGCAACATTGAGACTTTCGGCGTTGCCCAACAGCGGCAGACGCACCCAATGGGTCAATTCCGCGCGGAGGTCGGCGCTCAAACCGCGTGCCTCATTGCCCAAAACCAGCGTCACCCGCCCGCGCAGCGCATCATTCTCCGGCAGCCACGGATATTCGCCCCGGTAGCCGTCCGCGCCGGTGATTTTGATGTCGGCGGCGCGGAGCGCGGCGGTCAGCACAGAAAGGTCTCCGGTGGGAATCAGCGGGATGGTGAACAGCGACCCCATGCTCCCGCGCACGGTTTTGGGGTCAAACGCATCCACGCACGGTTCCAGCATGATGACGCCGCTCGCCCCCGCCGCGTCCGCCGTGCGGATGAGAGTTCCCAGATTGCCGGGGTCTTGCAGGCGGTCAAGCAGGATGAAGAGTGCGGCGGGCGCGGTATTTTCCGCCAGCACAGTGCCCAGCTCGGCAGAAAACAGAGGGAAAGTTGCCACAATGCCCTGCGGCGCGTCCCGCTCGGAGATGGCGTGCATCACCGCCGGGCTGACCGGGTAGAGCGCGCCGCCCGCATCGCGGAACTTCTCCAGCAGCGCGGGCGCGGTCTCGCCGGTGAAATATTCCTCGCAGAAGAACACCTCCGACGGGGCGTGTCCCGCCTCCGCCGCCATGCCGAGCAGTTGCAGCCCTTCAACCGCAAATCGGTTTTGGGCGCGGCGATGTTTCCGCTGTGAAAGTTTCCGTAATTCAACTATTTTCCGATTTTTGGTAGATGTTATCATCGCACGCTTGATTCAACTCTTCAAAACTGATATAATTTTACAAAATATATTTCAAGGCGAGATTCGTATGAAAACCGTAACTATTTCACCAAAATACCAAATCATTATCCCAAAATCTATTCGCACCCCCCTAAATTTACAACCGGGACAAAAAATTCAGGTAATCCTGCACCAAAACCGCATCGAACTCATTCCCATCAAGCCCGCCGAACAAGCCCGTGGTTTCCTCAAAGGCATTGACACCACCATCGCACGGGAGGTTGATCGGCTATGAACATCATCGATTCTTCCGGTTGGCTGGAATATTTTGCCGACGCGCCCAATGCCGGTTTTTTCGCGCCGGTCATCGAAAACCCCGCCGAATTAATTGTCCCCATTATCACCATTTACGAAGTTTTTAAACGGATTCTGCAACAACGCGATGAAAGCGACGCTTTACAAGCCATTGCAATCATGATGCAAAGCACGCTGATCGACATTGATGCAGAATTGGCGCTTTCCGCAGCAAAATTATCGGTTAAATTAAAACTGCCGATGGCAGATAGCTTGATTCTTGCCACGGCACAGCGACATCAGGCAACTGTATGGACACAGGATATTGATTTTAAAGGTTTGCCCAACGTGCAGTACATCGAAAAATAGTTCTCACCATCGCACCGATTTGAGGCGTGCCATCGCTTCTTCCAGCCGTGCGGCGGGGGTGCTGATGGAGAGCCGCATCCAGCCGCGCCCATTTTCGCCATAGATGGAACCGGGGGCGATGGAGACGCCTGTGTCCGCCAAAATTTTCTCGTGGAAAGTCACATCGGTGAAACCGTGCGGCACGGGGAACCACAGGTAGAGCGTCGCTTTCGGCGGCACAACATCCAACCCCAGCGCCTGCAATCCCGCCACGGCGATGTCGCGGCGGCGCTGATATTCCGCGTTCCGTTCCGCCACCCACGATTGGTCGCCCGTGAGCGCGGCAATCGCCATTTGCTGCACGGGAATCGCCAGCCCGGTATCAATTTGAGTTTTCACGGTTGCCAGCGCTTTGATGGCAGTGGCGTTCCCCACCGCCATCCCCAGCCGCCAGCCCGCCAGATTGTGGCTTTTCGACAGCGAATTGAATTCAATTGCCACCTCTTTCGCACCGGGAATCGCCAGAATGCTCGGCGCGCGGTAGCCGTCAAAAGTGATGTCGCTGTACGGGTTGTCATGGCACAGCAGGATGTCAT
>CAZMXX010000404.1:0-3712 GCA_964570315.1 uncultured Anaerolineaceae bacterium
TATGCTTCATCCGCACGATTATGAAGCATTGCACCATAAAGGTCTCGAACTACGGGTTGCCCTACCGACCCTTCGTAACGTTTGCACTGAACAACTGCCAACCTCGTATCTTTATGCAAAATTAAGTCTACGCCTTCGTCTCCCGTGGTGGCAGTCGTTTGTATTATATACCCCATTCTTTCAAAAATTGCCCCCACAAAATATTCGAATGCTATAGGATCAAGTAATTTTATTTCATCGAGTTGCCTCAGACGTTTGAAATAAGCAACTTCTTGGTCGTTGAAATTGGTGCTCACACCAGTTTTATTTCGGCTGGATTTTACACCCCACCCCTGAATGAACCAGCCGAAAATTAGCAATATTCCAAACAGACCAACAACTGCTGATGTCAAAGCAGATGCAACACTCGAAAACACATTAGCAACTGAAAATGTGAGCCAACTAAAAACGGAAATAGGCAAAAGATAAACCGCCGTCGCTGTCGCCAGAACAGTTGGAGAATCACTTTTCATACCAGGGAGCATTGATAAACGTGCTACATATCCTTTCCGGTTTCTTAACCACGTCCGATACCTGGGTTCGGTGAGAGATAAACTTATTCCGATTATACTGAGAGAAACACCATAAAACGCCAGTCCTGATCCAAAAACATATAGCAAAACTGCAATTATTGGTGGAATCAAGAAAATAATAACAGCCCCTACAACGATATACACTATTAATTTTAGGCAACCCTTCATAAAGGCTCTCTTTTTGCTAGTGTTCAAAGGATATTGACCTATAAATTTATGCCGGCAACTTTCCGAACAAAAAATTCTTCCCTTCAATGCTACCATAGCTTTCGGGAAATAGAAAGCCCCCGAGGGCGTTCCCATCCGGGGGTGTGTTTTTGACCCGGAAATAAATTTCCGGGCTGAAAACCGAAGCCGACTTAAGTCGGCTTGAGCGGTGAGCCTGAACTTTAGTTCAAGGCAACAGCCAACACGTCAAACCATCAAAATGCGGGCGGGATATTTCGCCTCACCCCATCGGCACTTCGACCGCCAGCACCTGCGCCGCCGAATCCGCGTGGAGCGTCACCGTGTCCGTGTCCCACACGCCGATGGCGTCCCGCCGCCGCAGCGACTCGCCCGCGACGGTCACATCCCCTTCAATCACCATCAGATACACGCCGTTTCCGGCGGTGTTCAGCCGGTAGGTCAGCGTTGTGCCATCATCCATATCCGCCCGCGAAAAATAGGTGTCCTGATTCAGCCACAGCGTTTCGCCGTCCCGTTCCGGCGACACCAACCGCTGGAAGGCATTGCGCCGTCCGGCGGGGTCGAAGGTTCTCTGGTCGTAGCGGGGTTGGTGTCCCACGCGGTCGGGGAACACCCACAATTGAAACAGGCTCACGCGCTCCGTGGCGGAGGCGTTGTATTCCGAATGCCGAATCCCCGTCCCCGCCGACATCACCTGCACGTCGTTCGGCGCAATCACTTCCTCATGCCCGGCGCTATCTTTGTGCGCCAGCCGTCCCGCCAGCGGGATGGTCACAATTTCCATATTATCGTGCGGGTGCGTGCCAAAACCCTGTTCCGGCAGGATGATGTCGTCATTCAAAACGCGCAGCAATCCGAAATTCATCCGCGCGGGATTGTGCCAATTGCCAAAACTGAAAGAATAGTTGGTTTTCAGCCAGCCAAAATCAAAAGAGCCGCGCGCGGCGGCGCGGTGGACAATTTTTTGCATATTTCACCTCAAAATTATTTTTCATCAAGTTACTTTATATTTGATAGTAATGTTAGCGACAGATACAACGCGAGTCAAATACGGTGCGCCGGTTTCACTTTTGGCAAAATATGGTTAAAATCATGATGGGTTGATTCATCATCCCGGACGACCGCGCAAAAACAGGAGTTACACCATTCGCCGCAAAAAAAGGACGTTCAAACAACAATTGGCATCGCTGAAAAAGATTCGTCTGAAGCCGCATGCCGCCCAACGGGACGAAACGCCCGCTCGCCCGCGATTTTTATCGCTGATTGATTTGGGGTTGGACATGATGAAAATCGCGGTGGTGGATGTTTCGTCGGCGCAAGAGATACGGGTTTTGGGGCACAGTGTGGCGGAGACGCACGGCAGGGACATCGCGGGGGGACGCGCCACTGCCGCCGCGCTGACCGAACTGGTCAACGATGCGCTGCAGGAGGCGGAAGACGCCACCGAGAGCGCCATCGGGCGGAAGGTTGTGCCCGACGACGCGGTTTTTCTGCTCCCCGGTCGCGCGCTGATGGGGCGGTTGGTCACGGTGGAGCGACGCCGTCCGCCGCGCAGTGGGGTCATCACCCCCAAAGAGCTGGACGCGCTGTGGCAGCGCGCCACCGAAAAAACGCGCCACACGCTCGCCGCGCTGCCCGATGTGACCGAAGATTGGACGGCGCAGACGGTCACGCCGGGAGAATTGCGGCTGGACGGACGTTTGGTGAATGAGCCGGTCGGGCTGAACGGGCGAAAGTTGACCCTTTCGGCGTATGGCACGGTGTGCCATCCCGCCACGTTGCGCGGAATTGAACAGCTCGCGGAACGGTTGGAGCTAAACATCGCGGGGGTTGTGCCCACGCCGCAATCGCTGGCGACACTGATTTCCGCCGCCGATGCGCTGGTGTTGCACATCGGCGCGAGCGGCACGGATTGCCTGCGGGTGCGGCACGGTGCGCTCGCCGGGGTTGAGGCAGTGCCTTTCGGCGGCGAGTTTTTCTCGCGGCAGTTGAGCCAATGTTTCAAGTGCCCGCCCGCCGAAGCGGAGGCGTTGAAAATCGCCTTCAGCACGGGCGCGCTCACCGAACACGATGTTTCGCTGGTGCGGCGCGGGTTGACTGCCCCGCTGCGGCGCTGGGCGGAAGAGGTGGTCGCCGCCACCGGACGGCTGTTTCCGGTGGAAGAATCGGCGAGCCTGCCCGCACACATCTATTTCACCGGGGGGAGCGCAGGATTGCCCGGCTTAAAAAATATGTTATTATACACTCTGAAAGATGCGGGGCGAACCTTTGACCGCTCGGTGGAAATCATCAATCTGGGCGAGACCGCTTTGAGCGGTTTCCGCAACCAGCCCGCCGGTTTTCGGGGGATGATCTTCGCGCCGGTGCTCAGTTCCGCAAAATTTTTGTAAGAGGTTTTCAACAAACTATGATGCGAGAAGTTTTACGTGCGAAAATTCATCAGGCAACCGTCACGCAGGCGGATGTATCGTATGTGGGCAGTATTACCATCGACCGGGATTTGATGGATATGGTGGATATGTGGGCGGGCGAAAAAGTGCTGGTGGTGAGCAATACCTCCGGGGCGCGGCTGGAAACGTACACCATCCCCGGCGAGCGCGGGTCGGGTATCATCGGCATGAATGGCGCCGCCGCGCACCTCATCAAAAAAGGTGAGGAAATTATCATCATCAGTTTCGCGCACAGTAAATACCCCGTCACCCCGAAGATGATTCTGGTGGACAAAGACAATCATTTTGTGCGATATTTATAGCCTCAAAGCAACGCAACGGACATTATGGATCAAATTATTCATTTAGCGCCCGACGACGATATTACCGCCATAAAATCTCGGCTGGAATGGGCAGACGCGCGGCGCGTGCTGCTGGTGGTTCCCCGCCGCAATAAAACGCTGCGCAGTCTGGTGCATCAAAAAGTGCTGGCGCGAACAGCGGACGCGCTGAACATCGAGC
>CAZMXX010000405.1:0-3707 GCA_964570315.1 uncultured Anaerolineaceae bacterium
CCAGATAGGTATCTATCACCTCCAATGAGGTTTTCATCGGGTGTCCTTTGACGATGAAGAGGTGGTCGAAATAGGCGGCAATCTTGTCCCACGCGGCGCGAGCAACGGGATGGTCATCCAACACCGCCTGCAAGCCTTGTGCGAACCCGGCGCCGCTGTTGTCCAACCTGCTTTGAATGGATTGCCGGATATCGCCCAGTGTAATGCCATCGCCCTCTCCGGCAACCAGCTTGCTTTCCATCGCCAGCAGGCGGTGCAGCATATGTACCTCGTCGTGTTCATATTCGATAAGACACGCAGCGCCCCCGGCGGCAGCCACGTTACGTGCTGCCTGCAAAATCCAGACCGTCTTGCCAACGTTTTGCGGCCCGCCGACCAACATTAGATTGTAAGCGTGAAAACCGCCGCCCAACCAGTCATCGAGTTGGGAGAAACCGGTGGGCGTGGGCAGGTAGCCGTCCAACCGCCCTTCGCGAATTTGGGTATCGAACTCGGTGGCAACTTCTTCCAAACTCTGTGGAAAGCGCAAGCCACTGGGCAATAGCAAGTCGTTGTAATTTTGGCGATAGATATTTTGAGCCACTAATGCAGTCCTTTCAAGCCTTCAAAAGCATTGGTGGGATTGCCGTCTTGGTCCAATATCGAAAACGCCGCCATCTCGCTGCCGGGCGCGGCGGCTTGGGCGTAATTCAAATTCCAGACGAACATCACGCCGACCCAATCCCAGCCCCACTCGTCAATGAGTTGGTATGATCGGCGCAGCCATTCGCGCTGCTCCCAGCCGGTGTTGTCCTGACAGTATTCGTAGCCCGATTGCGCCACGCCGCACACCGCCCAGCCGAACTCGGTCGCCCAGATTTGTTTGTTCACACCGTTTGTAACCAAAATATGGTGATAATCTTCCAGGGTGGCTTTGAACGCCCAACTGGGGTGCGGGTTAGAACACGGGAACTTGAACACGCCGCACTGGTCTGGCGGCGGATTGCGCCAGTCGGCATCGGGCGGCAGATTGAAACCGGACGGGTGCGCGCCGATGACATCGGTATACTGCGCCGCGCCGCCGGCAATCATCTGCCCAAGATATTGGCGGTCATCGATGGCGGTGTAGCCGTCATTCGTCCCGGTCGGCGTCAGCCCGCCGCTGATAATGATGACATTGGGGTCAACCGCTTTGACCGAGGTGTATGCTGCCTTGAGCATCGCCACGTAATGCCCCACGTCCAAATGTCCGCCGACCTCGCGTGCCAAATTCTGCTCGTTCCACACTTCGATGGCGGCGATTTGTCCCGGATAATGCCCGACCAGCGTCGCCAGGAAATCGCCCAAATCCTGCGGGCTTTCCGGCACGCCGTTGATACTGTAATCGTCACCGGCGGGACGCGCCCATTCCGGGGCGGCAACCACCGACAGCACCAACTTCAACCCACGCCCGTTGACATCGGCGACGATGGGGCCAAGCCACGCCCAATTGTATGCGCCCTTGCCGGCGCCTTCATAATCGAGCCAGCGAATTTGTGTTTTTACCCAATTGAAATTGACTTCCTGCACCCGGTTGAGGGCGGCGCGGCGGCTGTCATCATCGCCCAACAGGTGAACATTCAGCCCGTAAGACGGCGCCGGCACGCGGATGGCGGGGGGGACGGGGGTTGCGGTCGGCGACGCGGGTGTCGGAGTTTCGATAACCGGTGTCGGCGTACGGTGTTCGGGCGGGTTGATCGGCGTAAAACTAATGGTCGCCGTCGGGGTTGGCGGTACGGGTGTTGGCGTTGCCGTTGCCGTGGGCAGTGCCGCAACCGTGCCGTCGTCTATCACCGGTTGCACGTAAGCCGCCGCCACCCAGCCGTCGATATCCGTCCCTTTGCTGATATGCAGCCAGTCGCCGGTATCGTTTTTCTCCAATACCACCAGCCGGGCACCGCGATGCACCGCGCCGATGCGCTCGTAATCTGTCCCCGGTCCACGCCGCACCCGCAAGGCGTCCACCGTCACTTCCACGAGAGTTTGCTGAGCCGGAGTTTTTCCGTCCGTGTTTGCAGCCATCCTTACCGGTGGTGTGGCGGTCGGGATAGCGGCGATGGCGGTCATCGTGGCGCGTGCCTCGGATGGGCGCAGCATCACCGGTAGTCCGTTGCGGTCGAAAAACAACTGCGGTGTTTCTTCAACTGAAACGGCGGTTGCGTCCACTTCCGGCAACAGCGAGGTTATCTCTTTTTTCGGCGGCAGATAGACTTCCAAAGCGTCCAACGGTAGTTTATTCGTCAAGCCGGAGACAGTTTCCACGCCGCGCTCGAAAAATGCCCGCGCGTCCACCGGATGGTAGAGCGCAAAACGGATGAAGAAGCCGACCACCGCAATCACCGTGGTGGCAACCAAGCCGCGCGCAATTCGCCGTATCATGGTTGTCCCCCCCGATGAATATCGCCAAAAGCATAGGGGATAAACGCTTGCAAAATGCCAAAATGTATCAGCCTCCAGAAGACAATCCCCAGAAAACCGACGATCAGCACCATCATCCAGATTTTCCTCATTGTTCGTGTCCTCCTTTCATTGCCTAAAAAAGATTGATAATTTCCGTTTGCGGAATTTAAGAACCTTTGACCACCTGCACTATCGCCCGTGGCGAACCGTCCGCCCGGAACCATGCCGCGCTTTCCCAACGGGCGTCCGTGCCACCCCCGGCGGCATTCGCCAGCAGCCACGGCGAATAGGCGAAGAAATACGGCTCCCGATTGGTCGCCATAAAGTCATAGGCGGCTGCCATCCACACGCCGACTTGCTCATCGCCGACCGCCGCCTGCCACGCCCCGTCTGCCGGTACCGGTCCACCTTCTGTACCAATCATTGGCAGGGGTGCGCCCAGCACCGCGCGGCTAAGCTCGGCGTAACGGCGATAGCGCCCGAAACCGGTCGGGTCGCCCGTGAAATCGGCAGGCGCGCCGCCGGTGTAGTTGTGAACCGCCAGCCAACTGCGGTTGAGCAAATCGAAGCGCTGCGCCTGCACCAGATAGCCCAGTGTTCGCGCCAGATACTCGTAATCGGAAATGTCGCCACCCGGCGACAGCGCCGCCAGTCCGGGCAAGCCGCCGGCGTACAGCACCACCGTGGCTACCTTTGCCCACAGCGCGGCATATCGCTCCGGTGACCGGTCGCCGCCTTCACCCCATTCCGCCGCTAAGTTCGGCTCGTTGTAAATCTGATAGTAATGCACCCCTAGCGGCAGGTAATGCTTGACCACCGCCTCTACCCGCCACGCCTCCAACGGCGCCACCCGCGCTTCCAGCCGCATCACCGGCTCAATCCCGGCGGCAACCAAGCGCTGTACCAGATAATCGTTGCCGAATTGATCCCAGTCGTTCAATCCGTTCAGAATGACCACCCAGCGTATCTGCATTGCCTGCACTTCGGGCAGGAAGCGATCTACTACAGCAGGAGGTTGCACGGTGGTCGGTATCCAGTGAATACCCCGCCCGTTATCTCCCGGCGGACGGGGGAAGGTAGTCAAATCAATTGCCACCCGGTCGGTGGATACCGGCAGCCCGTTGACCACCAATTCGTGATACGCTTCTTCCCACACCAGCCACGGCGCGTTACCGCTATCAATATACGCCAGCAGTTCGGCGTCGCTCATCTCTTCCAATGCCGGGATTTCGGTCTCAATTTCCGGCAATGACCACGTTGGGGTGGAGCGCGGGGTGATGACACTTGGG
>CAZMXX010000406.1:0-3700 GCA_964570315.1 uncultured Anaerolineaceae bacterium
CCCTGTAATGGTGCACATGGCGAAAGAGAAAGATGTTTGCAAAGGTAAACTCCGAGATGCCGCAGCCGAGCTCGACAAAACGTGGGCCGAGGAGGGGACGCATCTCCATGACTATCTCCGCGCTCGAAGGCCAGAGAGGTATGAGAGAACCTGGTGAACTCATGTTTAATCTGCCTGATGAAATATTTTTTGAGACCCCGCTGTGGAGGCCGCTAACGTCTCTGAAAAAAACCTTAAGGCAACAAGGGGGCGCCCCCCTCAAAAAAACCGCCCCTCCAGGGCCGCTTCTTAGTGCCGTGGCCCCGTAACGTAGGTCACAGAGGGCAAGAAGTCAAGGGTGTATTGTATAAAAAAATCGAGATGAAATCTGCCCCCTTGCGTATTTTCAGATAAAAAACCGGGGAGCATCCCCGACAAGAAGACTTCCCGCAGCACCGCTTCGAAGTACCGGGCCGCTTCGGCCCACCCACCAGGCTTACACCCCCATCCGGCTATCAACCTGCATGGCGCCCTCCGGGCGCCATGCCCTCCTTCTCGTCCGCCCCGCTACATCTCTTGCCAACAGTTCCAGGGCCGACCGTTCAAGACCGTCAGCTATGCCCACGAAGCCCTGGTCACCGGGGGTGCCGCCTGAAAGACCAGGATTTCTTCGCCCGTGCCCGAGGACAGATGGACCTGCGAACAAAAAAAAAGACGCCGCCCATTTCGTGGACGGCGTCTTCAGAAGATGTCCGGCTCCAAGGTCTTCTCAGCTCGACCTTGCCAGCCCTCTTCCCGATACCTTGCAGGCAAGAAGACCGCAGAACTTGTTCAGCACATTGCCGCGCGGAAGGAAGGAGAATATGGGTTCGCGGCGCTGGCCGAGCTTTCGAATCTCGCTTCGCAGGGCCTCGTTGGCCTCGTCGAACTTGAGACCCTTTCTGAAGGCGTTCAGCGCCCTTGTCTTTCTGCCCGCCTTGAGGAGCACCCTCCCGAGGTTGAGATATATCTCGGGGTTGTAAAACTCCTTCTCTCCCGCCATGAGACACATGTTCACCGCCCTGTCATACTCCTCTTCCTCCACGGCCAGGCAGAGGGCATAGTATGAGAGGGCCCCTGGCTTGAGAGTGCTCATGAGGTTCTTCTCGAAGATCTCCAGAGCCTCGCCATACAGACCGGCCTGGGCCAGCCTCACCGCCTTCTCGGGTGTGAAATCCTGGTTCACTGTCACCTCCTGTCTCTGAATGACCATCCCTATATCCCATGTCCTGATTATAGTTGCGGGGGCCCGTTTTTTCCTGTGACGCTCATCACTGCAGAGGGGCCCGCGCCAGAGAGATAGGCGGGTAGATAAGCTGAAAATTCCTGAAGACGAGGAGAGACGGGGAAGAGACCATAGCAGGTGAGAGGGCGGCGCACATAAATGCGCCAAGCTGCGCGTACGTGTGCGTGGGTAGGACGGGCAGCTGCGGGCAGAAAAAAAGAACAAGGTTAGGGAGCCAGGAAAAAATTAACGGAAAAAAGAAGCGATAAAGGGGAGTTACGCCGAACCAGGGGCAGCGGTGGAAAAGGCGAACTAAGAACGCAGGCGATGGTGGCCGGAACCGCGGCGCGCGCAGCGGACCTTAGCAGCAGCTGGCAGAGCACCAGGTGGGGATAAAAAAAGGCGCGGACAAAAAACATGCCGCCAAAAACTCGGCCCCTCGAGAGCGGGCAACCGCGCCTCTTACTGGAGCCTTACGCCAGTATCCACCACCTCGTCAGTGCCATCCCACCTGGCGCTGAGAAGGCCGGTTTCATCCACCGAGAGGGTAAGCCTGTATGAGGGGACCTCGTCGTCACCGCCTCCCGTGGCAGGGGCCGGGAGCGCGAGCTTTACGGACTTGAGGCTGTTGAGGTAGAGCTCCCTCGTATCCACTATCTTCTGCTTCAGGAGCTCCACTCCGTCTTCCTCCACCCACCTTCTGGCCACAAGGGCCTCTGGCACCTCGTATATCTCGAGGAGTATCTCGCTCTGCGGGCCGAGCCTCAGGGCCGGGCGTATGGAAAAAGACCTCGATACAGGGAGGGACTCGCCCTTTTCCATGATGATGCTGTACGAGAAGGGGTCGTCCTTGGAGCCAGTGGCATAGCGCACGGCGTATGCCATGCCAAGGTGCCTGTCCACGATGTCGCGCGTGCCGTAGAGGGCAGCGCCCTCGGCCACGGCCGTAAGGGGGCTGTGGTCGAAGACGAGGTTCTTTGCGCGGAGCTCGGGGAAGATGTCCGAAATCTTGTCCTTGAAGGAGGGTATCTGCGAAGAGCCGCCGGTGAGTATGACGGCGTCTATGGAGTTCCTGTCAAGACCCACCTTCGCCGCCCTCGCGAGGACGTAGTTTATGGTGCGGTCCACGAGGTGGTAGAAGTCATGGGAGTCGAGCATCTCCTCGAGGTCGTACCTCGTGACATCCGCCACGGTCCTGCCGTCCCATTCAAAGGGGACGGACTCGCGCTCCGAGAGGGCTATCTTGAGTTTTTCCGCGGCAAGGACGAGGGGCCTCCCCGCCGCTCCGGTAATATTGGCCTTGCCGGCGAGGTACTCCGCGAGCCAGTGGTCTATGTCGTGGCCCCCGAGGACCTGGGCCCTCTCGGGCTTGGCAATGACGTGCACGCCGTCGCGGTTCAACCTCAGGACCATGCAGTCGAGAGTGCACCCCCCGAAGTCTATCATCATGATGACGCTGTCCTTCTCCCCGGCCACCTGGTACCCCACCGCCGCGGCAAGTGGCTCCTCTATGAACTCCACGCCGAGGCCCCTGAAGACCTTCCGTGATATCCCGGCAAGGGCGTTCCTGTATGCGTTGAAGCCTATGGGCACTGTAACGTAGAGGACATCGCCCTTTTTCGATGAAAAGACCTTGAACCACCCGGACTTCACGATGGAACCCTCGATATGGCGGTAGAGTATGGAGAGGAAGCGCTCCATCTCGGCCACGGCCTCTTCCCTGCCCTCGAGTATCTTCTGCTTTATATGGGCCGCGGGGTTCTCGTCAACCACCTCGGCGCCTATGGTGTCTGTCTCGCGGCTCACCACCGTTGGCACGAGAACCGCGCCGCCGTAGTTTATGGAGATCTCGTCCATGGGGACGAATTCCGGGGGGTGCCCGGGCCTTCTCCGCATTACAAGGGTATTCGTGGCGCCGAGGTCTATTGCCACGCACCCCGGGGCCGCGGCCAGCGTCGCGGCGTGGGCCGCACCGCCCGCCGGGCGCGAGAGACCTCCTATGAGCACTGGCCTCTCTATCTCGAGGCCGTGGAAGGTCTTCTTAAGGGCCTCTATGCGGGAGACCGTCTTCTTTGCAGCGTCCCTGAGGACCTGGGGTTTTATCCAGACATGGGTATAGGGGCGGAGGACATCCATGTAACGTATGTCGCGCATATCTCCCCCGCGCTTCTCGAGTATCCGTGCGAGCCTCTTGGCGTACTTCTCTCTCGAGAACTTCTTCTTCTTCGAGTCCTTGAGGGAGAGTTCCTCGGCGGAAAAGATGAAGTCCACCACGTCGGTGACCTCCACGTCCTCCATCCATGACCTCACCCTGAAAAAGGCGAGGGCGTTATCCAGTATCTCGAGCACGAGGTCATGGAAGGCCGGTGTCACGGGTATCTCGCCGAGGAGGTCCACGAGGGCGTTCTCGCGGGCGAAGTTGTCGAGTATCTCGAGGGAGGCCTTGAAGGCCTCCTC
>CAZMXX010000407.1:0-3679 GCA_964570315.1 uncultured Anaerolineaceae bacterium
CGTGGGAGGCGCGTGGGTGTCGGCACGTGTGGGGGGCGGATGTGGCAAGCTTGGGGAGAAAGTGCATGATGCGCATTATGAGCAGTCTTACGGGGAATGACGAAACCTGGTTGGGGGGGGCGAGGGGAAGCAGCATGGAGGTGAGCGAGGGATGAAGTGTTGGGAGCTGGATGTCTCGTTTGCGACGCCTGCCTTTCTTGGCGATGCGGATCAACGCGGGATGTGGCGGACACCGCCGTTCAAGGCCTTGCTTCGCCATTGGTGGCGCATCGCGGTGGCCAAGGACTGCCGCTACGATGTCCACGAACTGCGCAGGCGGGAACTGGCGCTGTTCGGCAGCGCGGCAGGCGAGACTGGCGGCAAGAGCAAGGTGCGGCTACGGCTGGGGGAGTGGAAAAAAGGCTCACTTGGACAGTGGCCGAAAGATGGGTTCAGCCGTATTGACCGGCAAGTGCGCGCGGATGTGTACCTCGGGTTTGGGCCGGTGAATTTCAGGGGAAGACTTGAGCGCGCTCCGGCGATCGGCCCGGACCAGAAGATGACCTTGCGTGTCTGGCTGACCGATGTGGCGCGTGATGAGGAAGCCGCCATCGAGCGGGCGATTCAACTTGCCGCATGGTTTGGCACGCTGGGTTCGCGCAGCCGTAACGGCTGGGGTTCGGTGATGCTGCACGGGAAGGGCATTGATTCCGCCCGATTGGAGCCGTCTGTCTTGGCAGATATGCTGGAGCCGTGGCAGCAGTGTCTGGAACGGGAATGGAGCAGTGCGATCGGCAGAGATGAGGAAGGGGCGCTGGTCTGGCTCGACCATGCTGGAGACTGGAAACAGGCTGTGAATAAACTTGCCAGGCTGCGAAAGGATTTGCGGGCGGTTGCCAAGGGCTTTTCCGGACCTGGGATCAAGGGAAGCGTGTTGTTGGGCTATCCACTGACCAAGCATTCCGCTCCGGTTTTGGTCAAGGATGCCCGGATCCCCAACCAACTCCGATTCAAGGCCATCCGAGACGAACATGGATACAGGGTAATAGCGGTTCATCTGCCTTGCGCCATGCCGACCTCGGTATGGAAGGATCAAGCAGAGCGGGCGATGCGTTGGGTGGCAGCGCATCAATGGGATGTCTGGCACAAGGTGCATCGGGTGCTGGATGAACGGATGGAACGTATCGGAGGAGTGGCATGAACGACACGCACATCTGGCAAGCCAAGCTGGCGGCGCGCATTCACGATCCGGCGGAAAAGGCCTTGGTACTGTTGCGTGATCCGGCAGGGCACGAAGGTGGCACGGTGCATGCCTTGCGCGAGGAACTTTTTCCCGCTGATACATGGGCGTCGCTGAGGCCCATCGTCAAGCGGGCCGACCATTGGGCCTCGGCTGCCGATCGGCCCCAGTTTCCGCAAGACGAAGGGCGGGGCTATGCAGCCTGGACGCAGGTGCGCTTCACCGAGCAGCCGGAACTGAAGCATCCGCTGACCGGCGAGTCATTTGATCTCGGCAGGCTCGATGAGCTGGATTTTGCGGCGGTCAAGGCGGTCTCCACCGATCATTTCCGCCAGCTGATTCAGCGCGATGGCGAGGTCATCGACTGGAAGAAGACCGCGCTGGCCTTTTGGCGCTTCGGGCCGGAACTGGATGCCGAGGGCTTGTCGCTGCTCTGGCAGCAGCTGCCGGCGGATACCCGCGTTCCCGATCATACGATCTGGTCGCATCTTGATCTCGCCTCGGCCTTGGCTGGTGCGATGGCCGGGGATGCAGCGGGCACGTCCGCATTGCTGACCGTGAGCTTCGGGCCTGTGCAATCGTTCATTGCCCAGGCCCGCTCGACCTCCGATCTCTGGGCTGGCTCGCACCTGCTCTCGCGCATCGCTTGGGAAGGCTTGAAGGTGGTGTGCGAACGGCTGGGGCCGGATGCAGTGCTGTTCCCGCAGCTGTTCGGCGTGCCGCTGGTGGATACCTGGATCGAGCAGAAGCTCGGCGGCTGGCCGGAAGGGTTTGAAACACCGGCGTGGATGCGACAGGGCACGGACGCCAATCCGTTGTTCGCAGCGGCGCTGCCCAACCGTTTTGTCGCCATCGTGCCGGCCTCGCAGGCTGAGGAAATCGCGCAGGCAGTCGAGCAGGCCACGCGCGACTGGGTGATGACCCAAGGCAAAAAAGCGCTGGCGAAGCTGCGCAAGCAATCGGGCGTGGAAGGGCCGGACTACGCCGATGAACAGGTGGCGCGGCAGCTTGCCGGTTTCCCCGAGTGCCACTGGTGCGCGGTTCCGTGGTCGCTGATCGAGGGCGACGGAGAAGACTTGAACGAACAGCGGCTCAGGGATGCGCTGGCCGGCTTCTATCCCGAGGGGGCGAAGATCAGGTTCCTCGATTCGGACGCCTGGAAGCTGCTCTCCAGGGAAATCGAGATCGACGGCCAGCGATTCTATCGCCCCAACGGCGGCGTGCTCTACCCCGCGCTCTACGACCTCCTGGAGCGCTCGCAGTCGGCTGTGAAATCGCTGCGGCCCTTCGCGCAACAGCGGCAGGAGGGCTACCGCTGCGCGCTCTGCGGGGAGCGGGAGTGGTTGCATGTGGAGCGAGGCGATCCGGATGCGCGAACGGGGCTGTTTGCGCCACAAGGCAAGCGGGATGCTGTGCTTTGGCGTAATTTGCCGGCATCCTGGACGCGCAGGGAGGGCGAGCAGCTCTGCACATTGTGCGCGCTCAAGCGGCTGTGGCCGACGCTGTTCGCGGATGAGGTGAAGCAACTGACCGGTAGGGAACAGGTGAGTCGCTTCGTTATCTCCACGCACACGATGGCGTTGGTCGGCGATTTGGCAAGGAAGTCCGGGGAAGATGTGCTGGACGACCTGAAGCAGCTGGCAAAGGAGACTGGTGCGGAGCGGGTGGCTCTGCCGGCAAAGCTTGCGAGCAGATTGAAGGAAAAGACGAAGGACTTCGCCCTGATTCCCGGTTTGTTCGATGCGGCACGCGATCGCGAAGAGAAAGAGCGTCGGCGTATTGAGAAGGCAGTTGCCGAATGGTTGGGGGGCAGTCCCGAAGCCTACTACGGCTTCATCCTGTTCGATGGCGACAGCATGGGGGCTTGGTTGCAGGGCAATGAATCGTTTACGAAAATCAAGTTCAAGGACTGTTGGCATGCGCAGGTGCGAAGCGCCGTGAAGGAGCGGGCGCAAGCCAATCCCGATTTGCAGGCGTATCTGAACGAGAAACGACCCGTCTCACCCGCCCGCCACGCGGCGATTTCGTCGGCGCTCAACGGCTTTGCGCTGCATCTGGCGCGCTTTGCGGTCGAGGAGGCGCATCACGGCAAGCTGCTGTATGCCGGCGGCGATGACGTGATGGCCATGGTGCCGGTTCGCGAGCTGCTTTCCTGCATGCGGCTGTTGCGGGTGCTTTACTCTGGCCATGTGCCGGAAGGCATCGAGCTTCCCGAAGGCGTGCGCGAGGTGGCGCACGGGTTTGTTCGCTATCGCAAGCGGCTGATACGGGTGATGGGCGAGCGCGCCACGGCCAGCGCCGGCGCGGTGGTGGCGCATCACATGGCCCCGCTCGGGCGGGTGTTGAAGGAGCTGCGCGCGGCGGAATCCGAAGCCAAGCAGAAGGGCGGTCGCGATGCGTTCACCATCCGCGTGCTCAAGCGCGGCGGCGGTGCGGTGTCGGCGACCGCCCGTTGGTTCC
>CAZMXX010000408.1:0-3672 GCA_964570315.1 uncultured Anaerolineaceae bacterium
TCACCGACGAGAAGGACGGAGCGTTGGATTTTCAGAGAAAGAAGGAATTCGTGGCCATGAAAAGAAGGGTTCTTGAGGTCGGAGGTTATGACGTCGAGTTCTTCATCTCCCAGTCTCCCGAAGTTCAGGATGCCGCGGATTCGACAATCAAGATGTAAAAAAAGACCCGGTGTTTGCCGGGTCTTTTTTTATTCTGGGGCCCCGGCTGTAAGTATACAAAATCGAGAGCTATGAGACTTTAGGTTCGTTCGCCATCATTCATGGAAACCTTGTAGGCTTAAAAATTAACCTATTAGACGAACTTTATCCTTGACAAGGCTAAAAAATCTTGATATGTTGAGATCATACAAGGCGCAGCGCCTTGGTCGTTCTCTGAAAATTGTACTCTGGGAAAAGGGCGGTTCACCTCCGCTGGCAGAAATGCCATGCCTATATCGGCAGGGTTCTATCAAACCCACTCCTATACGGAGGCCTTTCGTCAGCACATATTTTTCCCTTGTATTTGCATCCGAATCTACGAGAAGAGATATGTTTTCCTGTAACGATTATGGAAAGCATAAAATCTTCCAAGATTTGGAAGAGCAGGTACGAAGGTGAAGATGTTGATGGAAGTAGCTTAAAGCAATATCCGGTACAAGGATTAAGCTTTAAGCATTTTTAAAGAGTGTGTTCCATTATTGCGGAATATACCACAAGCTTTTCAGAGAAAGGAGGTGAGAAAAGCATGGGAATAAACCCCAGAGTACGGCGGTTGCTAAATGAGGTAAAAGCAGAATTACGAAAAGTCTGTCAAGCCTCAGAAAACAACCGCAAGCTTTGTGGTGTGTTGGAGGAGCTGATAGGCAAAATCGACGAGTTCCAAAAGAGCAATGCTAGGAATGAAACAATTTCCTTGGCAGAAATTCTGCGGCTACTTGTCTACTTTGTCGATATCTTAAAACACTTCTCTGGCACACTCTTTTACAAATTCTATCGCTTCATTGCGATAATTTATATACACGAAAGGAAAATTTATGTCTGTAGGTAGGAATATCAAACTGTTTAGAATTAATGCTGGCTTGAAACAGAAAGATCTCGCCAGATTGGTGGGCGTAAATATCCAACATCTGAGTGCAATCGAAAACGACAAAAAAGAACCCAGTTTATCTCTATTAAAAAAGATTGCAAAAGAGTTGAGTGTGCCTCTGTCCATATTTTTCTGGGAAGATACTGAGGTTAGAACTGCTAAAACATCCACAGGACATTTGCAGCAGTTACTATTTGAACTGGTTAAAAGTTATGCGAAGAATAAAAGTTGAAACCACTGATAAATTGAATATTTTTAGGGTTAAAGATTTGGCACAGCAAATAGGCGTACCTGAAGATGAAATAGTGGATGTTTGCGATAATATTGAAAGCCATTTTAGGGTGGAACCTCGAACAATAACAAAAAGTGATGGTACTAAAAAAATTAGGAGAATATACCACCCTACACCGAGATTAAAGAAAATACTAAAAAACATAAACAAGTATCTTCTAAAAAAGATAAAATTACCCAACAGTCTTCATGGAGCCAGAAAAGAACATTCGTTTATAACAAATGCCGAAAAACATGTGGGGAAGGAGTTTTTGTCTAATTATGATATAGAAGACTTTTTTCCGAGCATTTCACGTAGGAGGGTCGTGGGAATATTCATAAGACTTGGTTGTTCGTCACAAATCGCCAAAATGCTTGCGAGACTCTGCACCGCAGATAACCATTTGCCTCAGGGATATAATACTAGCCCAGCTATTGCAAATTTAGCCTTGGCACCAATTATGAAACGTATAGAGGGGTTAGGCAAAAAAAATGGTTGCGTAACAACAGCATATATTGATGATATAACTTTATCAGCAAATCGGCCAATAAAAAAATTCGAAAAAACAATCACTAAAATCATTAAAGAGGGAGGGTTTAACCTAAATGCTAAAACTAAACACTCGGGTCCAGGAGAGCGAAAAAGCGTAACAGGACTTGTTGTGAACAAAAACAAGGTGAGCATACCAAAGGAACTCTTAAAAACGCTTAGATTCCATCTGCATTGTTGTAAAAAGTTTGGTCCTTCCTGTTTGCTAGGCAAACTCAAAACCAGTAAAGGCAAGACCATTAAAACTGTCAAGGAACTCAAACAGCATCTACAAGGAAGATTAAAATACCTCAATTCTGCGAATACGAAAAAAGCAGCAAGCCTTATGAAAATATTCGAGTCCATCGATTGGGAGACATGATGAATATAGTATTAGACATAGAAACGATCCCCTGTGACGATCAAGTAAGAACAATATTACCTCCGATTCAACCTCCTTCTAAGCTTCAAGGAGAAGAACTTGAAGATTGGCATAACAACATCCTACCCGAGCTTAAAAAACGACAATTTCTACAAACCGCCCTTGATGGTACTTTTGGGCAAGTAGCATGTATTGGAATATTGCTATTTGATGAAGACAAAAATTTTTTTGATGGTACCGTTATATACGGTAACGACGAAACGAGACTACTACAAATCTTTTGGTCAATGTTAGGGCAATACAGGAAACCGTTATTTATAACCCACAATGGCCTCGGCTTTGATTTGCCGTTTATACTCAAAAGGTCTATAATACGCTCTGTAAAACCGACACAAAAACTAAATCTTAGTAGATACCGGACCGATTTTGTATACGATACTATGGCCGTATGGGCTAACTGGGATTACAAAAAAAATATCAAGTTAGATACCTTAGCAAAAGTTCTGGGCGTCGGAGAAAAAAACGGAAATGGTGCGAATGTTTTTGGTCAGTGGTCCGAAGGGAAATACGAAGAGGTAGCAAGATATTGTTTCCAGGATGTTTATATCACGTATGCTTGTTACTGTAAAATGAATTTTTTAGATATAAAACCCATCTCAACAATCCCCATCAAGCTGATAGAGTGTAAAAGTCCAACACCTACGGAACAGTCAGCGCTCTCCGTGTAGAAATTTAGGCTTTTTAAAACCCTACCACAGAATACAGAATAAAGTGACATGGAAACTACATGGTTATTGTTGACTGTGTGTGACATTATCAGCCCTTATTTACCTACGACGGCGTCCTTGCAGGCTTTGGCAACCCTGAACTTCACCACCTTCTTTGCGGGGATTCTTATGGTCTCGCCTGTTTGAGGATTTCTTCCTTTCCTTGTCTTTCTCTTGACAAGGACGAGTTTGCCGATGCCCGGGATGGTGAAGCCGTTCTTCGCCTGTTTGTAGGCGAGTTGGCTGAACTCGTCTAGTAGTGATCTGACATCCTTTTTAGCCAGTCCGGTCTTCTTCGAGAGGTGCTCAATGATATGGGTCTTGGTAAGGGGTTTGGCCATGGGTTTGCCTCCGTCGTTTGGATTTTGTGCATTTATAAACCACGGGGGCTGGTTTGGCAAGTGAAAAATAGGAAGACACAAAAAGAGAAGGGCGCCTCGTACTTGGTACCGCGAGACGCCCTTTTGGGATGGAGTAAACTCACGTTCGGGCCTTGTTCTTCTTCGTATCTGTTTCCTTCGGAGCAGCAGGCTCTTCCTGTGGCGAGTCTTTTTTGCTTCTGAGAGGGGACCTGTACTCGATTCCTGCCTCGGCCGAGAGCTTGGCGAGGAATTCGTCGAATTCCCTGACGAGGTTACAGTAATCCTCGGTCATCTCT
>CAZMXX010000409.1:0-1584 GCA_964570315.1 uncultured Anaerolineaceae bacterium
CGGCAGCCCCGATCCCAAGGACGGGGCGTACGTGCCAATCTGGGAGAGACCAGGCAAAGAGGATACCTGGGAGCAAGTGAAGTTGGACCTGGGTCCTTATGCCGGGCAGCCCGTTTATATCGCTTTCCGTTATGAGGGTGATTACGCCGATCAGTGGTATGTGGATGACATCCAGATGACAGCCCCACTGTATGTCAGCAACGATGGCCCGACGATGCTTGGGCAACCGACTGTTTTGATGGCCGACGTAACCACAGGAACCGACATCACCTATACGTGGGACTTGGGCGACGGCACTGGTGGGTACGGAGGGATTATTACCCACACCTACGACGCAACCGGGGTGTACACGGCTCTGGTGACAGCTAGCAATGGCGTGAGCAGTATCACGGTGACGACAAAAGTGGATGTCTATCGCGCAATTTTTCTACCGTTAGTGCTCAAGGGAATGCCAGCGGAATCTTCGCCCACAGGTTATGAGTTGCCATTGGGGAAGCTTGGTCAGACGGCGATATCGGGCTGGGAATGGGTAACGGCTCGTATTAACGTAGTGTGGCACTCAGGTGATCTGAGAGAACTGCTGTATGGGTTTGCGGTCATGGACTAGGTACCACGGTGTCTGCTTGGACTCCGAAAACTTCGATAGCTATCTGGTGGGAGTTTAACAAATGTGTAACAGAGGAAAAACAGCAAGCAAGGTCGTCTTGGCCATTGTACTGGCGGCTTCGGCGCTGGTTGGCACTCTCCTGGTGATATCCGGAGGTGGTTTGGTACTGGGCGCATGGCCTGAAGTGGGCGTGGCGTGGGCTGACGGTAGTGTTGCCATTGAGGCGCCATTACTTGAGGAAGGATTTGAGGATGGCAGTATACCGCCGACGGGATGGAAGGCGTTCGCCTATTCATCCGCAGCGAACCCTAACTATGGCTGGTATGCGACGGATGCGATTACCTATGTGAGATCTTACACGTACAGTGCTTACCACAGCGATATACCGGGTGGAGTGAACGCTGAGTCATGGCTGGTCACACCTCTGCTTACACCTACGGTTCGGAGCGAACTAGTCTTTTGGCAATACGAAGAATACCCTGACTTTTACGGCCGTCACAGCGTCTGGGTGTCGATGGGGAAGCCGGATCCCAAAGAAAACGAGTACATTTTACTGGCGGAGGTAGGTCCTGGCCTTGAGAAAGCGTGGCAAGAGGTGCGATTAGACCTGGGCGCCTATGCCGGGCAGCCTCTTTTTATCGCCTTCCGGTACGAGAGTCTGTCGTTCGGCACGGGCGCTGACAAGTGGGCAATAGATGACATCGTGGTGACTACTGAGTTGGCAGCGGTGAACGATGGCCCCGCCCGTCTAGGATATACAACGACGCTCACCGCATCTGTTGGTACAGGAACCGCGATCAACTATCAGTGGGATCCCGGCGACGGTTCTGGGCTGCTCTCGGGGCAGACTGTCACTCACGTCTACCCGGCTGCTGGTCTTTACACCGCCGTATTGACGGCGAGCAACACCGTGAATACCGTAACCGCAACCACTACGGTGCGGGTGGATGAGCCGGTGGCCGGGCTGACCGCAGTAA
>CAZMXX010000409.1:1684-3661 GCA_964570315.1 uncultured Anaerolineaceae bacterium
CCTATTCCGCGTCGGGAGTGTACACCGCGGAGGTGACGGCGAGCAACAGCGTGAGCGTGCTGACCGCAACCACTGTGGTGCAGGTGGATGAAGAGGCGAACAAATTGACTGTTCTCACGGACGGCGCAACGGAGTTTGGGCAGGTGACGACGTTTACAGTGTCTGTGGATGGGGGAAGCAATCTCTCTTTGAGTTGGGATCTGGGGGACGGGACCAGCGGGACGACTTTGGGCGACACCGAGCTGGAGATAGTCCATATATATGAATCGGTGGGCAAGTACAAGGCCATGTTCACCGCTACCAACGCGGTGATGACGCTCACTAAGAACTTGGACGTCTATGTGGATGTGCCAGTGGGAGTCCCACTGCTCGATGAGAGCTTTGAGGGGGTGATTCCTTCATCTGATTGGACGACCTATTCGTCGTTGGTAGGGGGACCGCAGTGGCAACAGACCGACACCCGCCGGCATAGTGGGGGATTCAGCATTTTTCACAACGATCTGCATGGAGAGCAGGACAGCTGGTTGGTTAGCCCGCGACTTCTGCCGGCGGCCGACAGTCAACTAATCTTTTGGCAAAGTGAAAATTATTCCTGGGTTCATTATTATCACGGCATTTGGGTGTCTACTGGCAGTAGTGACCCGAAGGACAACGAGTTTGTTGAGTGGATGGTGTTACCGCCAGGCGCTGAGGATACCTGGGAGCAAGTGGCCTTGGACCTTGGCGAGTTTGCGGGTCAACCAATCTTCATCGCTTTCCGATATCAGGGTGACTATGCCGACGAGTGGTACATAGACGATATCCGCGTCACCGCGCCCCTTATGTCGGTCAGTAATGACACCGTAGTCATGGGTGAGTCGTCGGTCTTTACAGCAAGTGTTCGTAACGGCACGAATATTTCCTACACGTGGGACTTTGGCGACGGAACAGCGCCGATAATCTCGACGACAAATGTGATTTCATATACCTACTCTCGCCCAGGCGACTTCACCGTGACAGTCACGGCATTCAACAGTATAAACAATGTGCAGGCAACCTGCGTAGCTGGTGTACGGTCTGTCATGTACTTCCCGATCGTTTTTTGGTCTTCTAAAACTGATGACTACTCGGCGCAAAGATAACGGGCTAAAAATGTGTATAGGTGCGTACGGCTTTGTAAACGTGGTCGGGGTACGCGCTTTACCTGAACTGGCCGTCCCACGATGAAGCGGACACGCGTATAAAACTTGTTACTGACCTTCCTCTGAAAAAGTGGACACCAACACAGAACTCGTTACATTCGTGCCAGAGGAAGTCAGATGCCCCGTGTATTAATATTGGTGATGAAACTATATTCTTTTGGCTGTATGTTTCAAATTGAGCGATTGTTATCAAAAAAGAATAGCTTTTAGAGCGGGCGATGAGATTCGAACTCGTGACCTTCTTCTTGGCAAGAATATGGTTGTCCCAAAATAGCTCAAAATGTACAAAAAACGGCACGATGTAGCAATAAAAACATTGCGAGACGCAAAAAAAAAAAACGGTCACCCCCGCTGAGCAGGCATAGATGACCGCGTGATATCTTTAAGACGCCACAAAAGCTGTGGTAGAATAGATGCCGGCTCTGTCAACTGCGTCACTCAGTTTTCGGGGGTAAGTATAGGGTGGTTACGCTTGGCCATTATGAAAACGTAACCAGGTACGGGGCGGTTACGAAAAAACGTAATCGACCCCGGCCCGAGTCTTACTCTCCTCTCATAGTTTACAACAAACCTATGTCGCTCTCCCACGTAAGGAGCGTGGATTGAAGCACATTATCGTACAAAATGGACATAGCAAAGCAATCTCCGGTGTTTCAGATCGAGATTTCACCTTTGTTCCAAGTTAGGAGGCTTTCTTGTTCCCACGGCATCCACTTAACTAGGATGTAATTCTTGGGGTTTCTATACTTACCCCCAAAATTCAGACCACAGGTTAAGATGGATTTGAGGTATAATC
>CAZMXX010000410.1:0-3649 GCA_964570315.1 uncultured Anaerolineaceae bacterium
CGCCACCGCGCCAGCATGCGCCGAACCCGCCGCGGGCCAGGCATCCCGACGGGCAACGGGCGGGATTGACGAAGTGGTGGCGCGCCTCCATGCGCCCATCCCCGAACCGCCGACCGCGCAGGGGGAAAATGGATACCCGACCGAGTTTGTCTCGAATGTGACACAATCGGAATATGAAGACCGCGTGCGGCGGGCGAAAGCATACATTCGCGCGGGCGATATTTTTCAGGTTGTGCCCTCTCAGCGATTGAGCAAACGCACGCCCGCCCATCCCTTCGCCATTTATCGCCATCTGCGGCGCATCAACCCGTCGCCGTACATGGTTTTTCTGCGCTTGCCCGGCGGGGTGGGCGCGTCGCCCCTGCATGTGATTTCCGCTAGCCCCGAACTGCACGTGCGTCTGGAAAATGGCACGGCAGAACTGCGACCCATCGCCGGGACGCGCTGGCGCGGGGCATCGGCGGCGGAGGATGCGCAATTGGCGCAAGATTTGCTGGCAGATGAAAAAGAACGCGCCGAACATGTGATGCTGGTTGATTTGGGGCGCAACGATTTGGGGCGGGTTTGTCAGCCCGGCACGGTGGCGGTGAAGGAAATGATGGTGGTGGAAAAATATTCGCACGTGATGCACATCGTTTCGGATGTGCAGGGGAAAATTGCGCCGGAACACGATGCCTTCAGCCTGCTGCGCGCCACCTTCCCCGCCGGAACCGTCACCGGTGCGCCGAAAGTCCGCGCGATGGAAATCATCGAGGAATTGGAAACAAGCAAACGCGGGCTTTACGCGGGGGTCATCGGCTATATCGGCTATGATGGCACGATGGACACCTGCATTGCCCTGCGGACGATGGTCATGCAGGGCGATACCGTCCACATTCAGGCGGGCGGCGGCGTGGTTGCCGACAGCGACCCGACGTATGAATTCAACGAAAGTATGAACAAAGCCCGTGCGCTCGCGTTGGCGGTGCGGGAAGCGGAAAAAGCAGTCAGTTTTCAGCCGTCAGCAATCAGTTGACAAAGGACGAATGGCAAATGACAAATTCACACGTTTTGGTGATAGATAACTACGATTCCTTCACTTATAACTTGGTGCAATATCTGGGTGAGTTGGGGGCGGAAGTGACTGTTTTTCGCCACGATGAAATTTCGCCGGACGAAATTGAACGCCTTGCTCCGACGCATATCCTCATCTCCCCCGGACCCGGCGACCCCGACGATGCGGGGGTGTCGCTGGCGGTCATCGAGCGGTTTCACCGCACTATCCCCATTTTGGGCGTGTGTCTGGGGCATCAGTGCATCGGGCAGGCATTCGGCGGGAAAATCATCCGCGCCAAAACGCTGATGCACGGCAAAACCTCCCGCATTCATCATGATGGACGCGGCGTTTTCCGCGACATTCCGCAGGATTTCATCGCCACCCGCTACCATTCGCTGGTGGTGGAGGATGATTTGCCCGATTGTCTGGAAATCACCGCCCGCACACCCGATGGTGAAATGATGGGCGTGCGTCACAAAGAATTTCCGGTGGAGGGTGTGCAGTTCCACCCCGAAGCCATTTTGACCGAACACGGTCACAAATTGTTGCAGAATTTTTTGGAGGGAAAGATGGGCAATCAGAGTTCAAAGTTTAAAGTTCAAAGTTCAGAGTCACGGGATAGCAATTCAGCGGTCAGCGGTCAACGGTCAATCTCCAATCTCCAATCTCCAATCTCCACCATCCGCGCTGCAATCGCCCGCTTGCTTGACGGGGAAGGGCTGACCGCCGATGAAGCCGACATGGTGATGAGCCAGATTATGGCGGGCGAGGCGACGTCCGCGCAGATTGGCGCATATCTGATGGGGCTGCGGATGAAGGGCGAAACTGTGCCGGAAATTGTCGGCAGTGCGCGGGCGATGCGCCGGGCGGCGGTGCGCGTCACCCCCCGCACCACCGATTTGGTGGACACTTGCGGTACCGGCGGCGACGGCGCGGGCACATTCAATATCAGCACCACCGCCGCCTTTGTGGTTGCGGGCGCGGGGCAGCCGGTGGCGAAACACGGCAACCGCGCCATTTCCGGCAAATCGGGCAGCGCGGACGTGCTGGAGGCGTTGGGGGTCAATCTGGATGTATCGCCCGAACAGGTGGCGGACGCCATCGATGCGGTGGGCATCGGTTTCATGTTCGCCCCGAAACTCCATCCGGCGATGAAACACGCCATCGCTCCCCGCCGCGAGTTGGGTGTGCGCACCATCTTCAACCTGCTGGGACCGCTCACCAATCCCGCCGGTGCGCCCGCGCAGATTATGGGCGTGTATGATGAAAATCTGACCGAAACGATTGCCGAAGTGCTGGGTGGATTGGGCAACCGGGCAGCGTTTGTGGTGCACGGCGCGGGTGGGTTGGATGAATTGACCACCACCGGCGCGAATCGGGTGAGCATTTTGCGCGATGGCGCAGTCCGCACCGAAACCATCCTGCCGGAAACCCTCGGTTTTGCGCGGGCGGACGCGGCGGAATTGCGCGGCGGCGATGCGGCGGAGAATGCCGCCATCACCCGCGCTATTTTGGCGGGGGATGACCGTTCGGCGCGGCGGGATGTGGTGGTGTTCAACGCAGGCGCGGCGCTGGTGGCAGGGGGGAAGGCGGATACGCTCGCCGGTGGCATTTCGCTGGCGCAGGAAAGCCTCGACAGCGGCGCGGCGCTCGGTGCGCTGGAAAAACTGGTCGCCTTCACCAACCGACCACCCGTCTTCGCCAGCCCGTATCGTAGTTTTGTACCGTGATGAGTGATGCGTGAAACGTGAAACGTGATGAGTGCAAAAATCACGCATCACGCATCACGTTTGCAACCTGCAACCTGAAAACTGACAACAGAAAACTGAAAGCTGACAACTGAAAACTGAAAACTAAACCTATGACCATTTTAAACGACATCATTCGCTACAAAAAGAATATCGAACTTCCGAAGCAGAAAGAAGCCGTTTCGCTCACCGCGGTGCGGGCGCAGGCGATGTTGGCTGACGCGGTGCCGGACTTTCTTTCCGCGCTGAAAAATGCGCCGGGGGTCGCCCTGATTGCCGAAGTGAAAAAAGCCTCGCCCAGCAAAGGGGTTATCCGCCCGCAGTTTGATGCGGTGGCGCTGGCGCGGGCATATGCCGAAAACGGCGCGGCGGCAATCAGCGTGCTGACCGACGCCAACTATTTTCAAGGGCAGTTGGATTTCATCCCCCAAATTTCCGGCGAGCTGAAAAAGGCGGGGTTGACCCGTCCGCTGCTGCGGAAGGATTTCATCTTCGACCCGTACCAGATTTATGAGGCGCGGGCGGCGGGCGCGTCGGCGGTGCTGTTGATTGCCGCTGTGCTGAAAGATGCGGAATTGAAATCGCTGTTCGGGCTGGCGCGCAAATTGGGTTTGACCGCGCTGGTAGAGGTTCACAACCGCGCCGAGTTGGAACGGGTGTTGCCGCTCCAGCCGCGACTCATCGGGGTGAATAACCGCGATTTACGCGATTTTTCGGTGGATTTGAACACCGGCATCGAATTGCGCCCGCACATCCCCGCCGATACGGTGATGGTGGCGGAAAGCGGCATCCGCACCGCCGCGCGCGCAGCCAGGGCGACGGACGGGAGGAACGCACCACGACGTGCAGTTGGCGCGACAGGGGG
>CAZMXX010000411.1:0-3633 GCA_964570315.1 uncultured Anaerolineaceae bacterium
CCTAAAGGTGTCCCGGCGGCCGCTTCTGTGATCGCTTCAGCTGGTTGAGCCACGGGACTATGGAAAGTGGCATCCAACCTCCTCAAAATACTGCTGGAGTTTGCGGCAGAAAATGCAAAGGTGCGAGCTGCCGGAGCCAGCTTTTCCGGGAAACCACAAATCGAGTTGATTAGGTTTCCGGCCTGCTTACGCAGCTCAACAGATTCCACATGAGCGTCCGCTGCCTGCTGGATGAGTTCATGGGCACGGTCCTCCACATCTCCCAGGCGCGGTACGGGCAGTTCGGCAATGTGGTGGGGTTCGATACTTTGTATTATTGACCCGTAAGTTCCAGAGATTACGAGCGGCACACCAAAACGGCTTGACAAGTAGGCATAGATATAGCCTGGTTGAACCTTGTCTTCGTCGGGAACAACTCGCATAACATGCTCAGAACAGGCTAAGCCATCCATATCAGAACGGGCATAAGCCATACGACCGATCGTTCCGGATCGAGTTATAAGTGTCCAACCCTCTCTGATGATAAATTTTGGAGTGGTTGCAATCTGCTTCTTCGATATCAATGGCAGCACTGATAGGTCTGAAGCCAAAATATCAGTGCTTCCCATGAATGGGACGCCGTGTTCAGGGCTATCAACCCACGTTCGGCTTTCGCGCCCTGCATGATAAATGTCATTCGTTAAATCCTTGAGAGGCTCTTTGGAAACACGTAGCTTTCGCAATAGTTCCCGCGCCTCAATCGCTCCTGACAAATATGGTCCACAGTCAAGGCGACGGCCTTCTGTCTCAAGCCAGGTGCTGGGGACCGTTTTGATGGCAAATTTGCGTTTCATGGCGTCACCTCGCCGGTCTCAAGGAATTCCTTGAACTTTTCCGCTACAAGCGGGAGTTCATCGTGAATGCGGCGGTTACGGCGGGTGATGCGCCGGACCCGAACTTCGCCACCCTCACGGACCCGTTCAACCACTTCTTCATCGAATACCAGTTCCTCTCCGTCCGGTGCCCGCTGGAACAGCAGGTTGCCCCTGGCGTCCACGCCTGCCCGGTCCACAACTGCCATGAAGACTCTGTATTCCGGATGTTCGGTGCGGATCAGTTCCTCCCGACTGCGGCGGCGCAGCACCAACAGACTTGGCAGCGCCGGCGTGAGACCATATTCCTTGACCGTGACCTTGAACGGTTCCACCGGCAGATCGACGCTGGCCAACACCTCACAATGGCGCAGTATCCACCAGCGCACGTATTCATCGCTTGGATTGCCCAGCAACCCATCGGGCAGCAGAATGCCGATGCGGCCCGTGCCGGGCTTGACCCATTGCAGCGCCCGTTCGAGGAAGAGCACCTCGGGCGGCACGCCTCCGGTGTTCAGGTTGCCGGTATTGCGGTAGCCGCCGTCTTCGTCCCTTTCCCAGACGTTGCCAAGGTCGTAGCGCTGGAGGATGGATTCGTCAGAGACGGTATCCTGGGTCGAGAACCAAGGGTTGAGCAGAACCACATCCATGCTTTCCAGCGGCATAGCGGTACGGCCCGCTTCAAGGCCATCGAGATCGCCGTCGGGAAAGGTACGGGCGTCCAGCCTGAAGATGCGCCCCGGGTGTCCGGTCGTGAAAAGCAGGTTCATGCGACTCGCCACCACCAAGAATGGGTCGATGTCACAGCCCAGGGCATTGGAAGCCGCCCATTCACCTGTGCGTTGCTGTGCTTCAAGCAATTGCTCTGCTGTTGCCTCCTCGGGACTGGTGCCCATCTCCGCAAGAAAACCCTTGAAGATGTGCGTTGCGGCCATGGCCAGGAAGGTGCCGGTTCCGCTGGAGCAGTCGAGCAGTCGTTCGGTTGGCTTTGGATCGAGCATCCGCACGGCCATTTCAGCGACATTAAGCGGTGTGGGGTAACGTCCTTCACGCCCGTCCATCACACTGCGGGCAATGGCGCGGAAAGCCCCGGTCCGATAACGGGGCTGGGTTTCGCTTAAGCTGTATCGCGCCAGTTCGGTTACGACGCGGGCGGTTTCGTGAGGCTCCAGGGTCAGATCCCAACCGCGAGTCAGCAGGTTGGGTTGCCATGCCTTTGCGTCACGAATAGTGTCGTTGATGCGCTGCTGGATAGCCTGTTGGCCTTCTTCGGTGAAAGGCTCATCCCCACGAATCCAAAATCGACGTTCCGGGGCAGGCCGGGTCTCGTCGTATATCTTGGCGAGCATCAGCACCGCCAACTGCTTGAAGGAATCCTTGTGGTCGAGCCCGAGGTTGCGATTCAGATACTGGCGGCAGCGCAGCAGGGCGTCTTCAAGGTCCTCTGCCTCGGCGCTGACCTGAATCACACCGCCGGTACGGTCGAGATCGGTCGTACGCTCGCCCGGCACCGGCCAGACGCCCAGTGGTTTGGCACGAACCTCAAAGCGAGTGCGCTCCACCTGGAAGAGAAACTCTTCCTGGCCGTTGGTCCACATGCCCAGCGTCACAGCTGGAAGCAGTTCCATAAGTTCCCTGAGGCCGCGCAAATCGGCCTCGGCCTCGTCAAACGAACGAAGCTTGTCGCGCTTTTTCTGATTCTTGCAGACGATGATGCGCTGGAGGTTTTCGTTTGTATGCTCGGCACCGGGGCGGAAGATAGCGATATCGATCCGTTTGCGGCCATGTCCCTGGATCGCCGGATTGTAGTTCGTCTGCAGATCGGACCGGTCAAAGCCATAACTCTCGATGAGCTGACGCAGCACCTTTTGGATCAGCAGTTTCTTGGGCGAAGCGCTTTCCTTGTTGCCCGTGAGAATATCGATGAAGAAGTTCTCCGGCGCGTCATCTTCAACAGCCTCCTGCGGCACTTCGACAATGTCGTTGTCCAGATCGCTCATCTGTCGTGCTCCTTGAGAAATTCGCGGTATTTTTCGGCAATGACCGGCAGGTCGTTGTCCTCGACCTTTTCGTTGCGTGTCAGAGTACGCTTTACCCATTCTCCTCCGATGCGGATACGTTCGACGTATTCCCGCGACTCGATGATTTCCTCTCCGTCCGGGGTGCGCTTGTAGAGCTTGTTGCCGCGCCGGTCGAAACCAACTTTCTCGGCTACGGCCATAAAGACCGGATACTCTTCCGTACCGCCCAGGGCTTCGGCCCTCTTTTCCTCCTCGCTTTTGCGGCGCAGGAAGAGCAGGCTGGTTAGGATGTTGACGTTGGCCTCGGCGATGAATGCCTCCACCGGCAAATCTACGGAAGCAAGCACCTGGGCTTCGCGCATGATCCACCAGCGGATGTACTCCGCCGCCGGGTTGCCGAGAATACCGTCGGGAAGGACGATGCCCATGCGCCCGGTCCCGGGCTTGATCCATTTAAGACAGCGTTCAATAAAGAGGATTTCCGGTGCCACGCTGCTTTTGAGCACGCCGGTGTTGCGAAAGCCGCCTTCGCCGTCAGGTTCCCAATTATGAGCCAGCTCGAAGTTTTGGAGGATGTTCTTTTCGGTAATCGGGATGTCCGAACCGAATGGCGGATTGGTCATGACCACGTCAAAACTGCCGAAGGGAAGAAGGTCTTTCTTGGCATCTTTTACCTGCGGGAGATGACCGCCCGGAAATTCCAAGGAGTTGATGTGATAGAGGTGCCCGCGACCATCCCCGGCCATGACCATGTTCATTTG
>CAZMXX010000412.1:0-3630 GCA_964570315.1 uncultured Anaerolineaceae bacterium
GCCACCTTCGACCCCCTGCGGGATGGCGTTCCCGCCGTGCCCGCCAACCTTTCCGCGCCGCGCACCGCCCCGGATGCACCCGGATTGTATATCGTCCAATTTGAAGGCAATATCCCCCCCGAAGGGAAAACCGCGCTGACGAATCTGGGGGCAGTGGTGGAATCATATCTGCCCGAAAATGCCTTTCTGGTGCGTTTGACTCCCGCCGCCGCGACCGCCGCCGCGCAATTGAAGGGCGTGCGCTGGGTGGGAGATTTCCAACCGGCGTACAAACTTTCGCCGCGCATAACGCCCGATACCGCCCGTTTGCGCCTTGCGCTGGCATCGTGGACGGACGCCGCCGCCGTGAAAGACACACTCGCCGCAATGGGCATTGCCGCCGGTGGGGATGGCAGGGCGCTGGTCATCGGCGCATCCGCCGCGCAACTCCCCGCCATCGCCCAATTACCCGACGTGCTGTGGATTGAGCCGTTCACCATTCCCAAAACACTTAACGACCAAGCCGTCGGCATCATGAACGTGACCACTGCGTGGAATTTGGGTTACACCGGCGTGGGGCAAACCGTCACCATCGCCGATACCGGCATTGACACGGGGGTGGACGTGCCCACCACAACGGGCGACATCCACCTCGATTTCGATAACCGACTGGCACACATCAGCAGTTGGGCGGTTCCCAATTACCCCACTTGCTATGGCAACGCCACTGCCGATGACGGCGCCGCCGACAAAAGCAGCGGACACGGTACACACGTGTCCGGCTCGGTGGGCGGCAATGGCGCACGTTCCGGCGGCGCGATTCGCGGGGTGGCGTATGAGGCAACCCTCACTATGCAAGCGGTGGAGCAATGGACAACCTATACCGGTGTTTGCGCCGGTAATGCCGATGGCTACCTGCTCTCTGGTATCCCCGCCGATTTGAACACCCTCTTTCTGGAATCATACAACTGGGGGGCACGTATTCACACCAACAGTTGGGGAAGCTCAGACCCGGCAGAACACACACTATACACTTCCGATGCCCAAAATGCCGACCAATTTATTTGGGAGCACCCTGACTTCACCATATTGTTTGCAATGGGAAATGACGGTGTGGATGCCAACGGTGATGGTTATGTGGATGAAGGTTCCATAGGTCCCCCCGCCACGGCGAAAAATGTTATCAGCATCGGCGCCTCGGATAATGTACGCGCCAGTGGCGGCTATCAATTCCCATGGTCAAGCGGGTGGCCCTCAGATTATCCAGCTGCCCCTACATCCTCAGATTATATCTCAGATAACGCAGACGAAATGGCTGCATTCAGCGGTACCGGTCCCACCAACGATGGACGCATCAAGCCCGATTTAGTTGCGCCGGGGACGAATATTCTATCCACAAAATCCAGCCAAACCACCAGTACAGGTTGGGGGGCATATAATAGTTACTACACTTATATGGGCGGCACTTCGATGGCGACGCCGTTGGCGGCGGGCGCAGCCACGGTTCTGCGTGGGTATCTGGCGGATAACGGAAAAGTTACCAACCCCAGCGCCGCGCTGGTGAAAGCCGTCCTCATCAACACCGCCGTGGACATCAACGGGTATGGCAATTCGGCACGGGAAGCGGGACAACCCATCCCCAACAACCATGAAGGGTGGGGACGCATCGACATCGCCGCCGCCATCAGCGATACGGGGCGGGTATATTACGACACTGCGTCGCTCACCACCGGCAACAGCGACACCTACACCGTCACCATCACCGGCACAGTGAGTGCCCTGAAAACCACCCTCGTCTGGTCGGATTATCCGGGCAGCACCACCGCCGCCACCCAGTTGGTCAACGATTTGAATCTGGTCGTCACTGCACCGAACGGGAGTACCACCTATTTGGGCAACGTCTTCAGCGGGGGATGGTCAACCACCGGCGGCTCGGCGGATACGGTGAACAACGTGGAAAACGTGTACATCCAAAATCCGGTGACGGGCACATGGACAATCCAAGTGAGTGGCGCCTCCGTGCCTCAGGGTCCGCAACCGTATGCGTTGGTGGTGGATGGCGGCAAACCCGCTTCTCCCCCTCCCGTACTGAATAAATCTGTGTATCTGCCCTTAATATTGAAAAACGCGGGTGGCGGCAGCACGACCCCCAACGGCACTATCACCGACCAAGGCTCGCCGGTTGCAGGCACAACCGTACTATTGCGCTATTATAACGGGACAAGCTGGTCAACCTACGCCTCCACCACTACCGATGCGAGTGGGAAGTATCAATTCTCAGCCGTTCCCACACTATCTACCGGTCAAAAATATTATATCCGCTGGAGCAATGCAACCGGTGACAACACCCGTCTATACTTATGGATATGCAACAGCATCACCTCCAATGCTCCCACCACTGCCGCGCTTCAATGCAGCTTCGATATTCAAAATATCGTTTTATTATCACCGGCATCGGGTGCAACGGTATCGCTGCCGCAAACATTCAGTTGGCAAAAACGCACTACTTCATCCGATGATTACGAGTTGAATATTATGGATGTGGCTGACTTTTCCCCGTGGTGGTGGACAAATCCTTCATTGGGATATAACGGCTCATACACACTGAACACCTTACCCGGCGGATTTTCCATCAATACCGAATACGGCTGGGAAATGTGGGTATATGGCACCAACGGTTACGGCACATCATATTATTATCGTCCCATAACTTTCTCAAATACCGGCAACAGGGTTGAGATGAAACCACTCACTTCCCCCCTGCCAAGAGACGATGAATTTGTCCGACGATATCCCGCAGAAAGGTAAATAAAGCGCAGATTATCATTCCAACAACTTTCCCGCAACAAAAAACCCGATAGGTTTTGCAACCTGTCGGGTTTTTTATTTACGGGCAGATTACTCCACCTTCGCGCCATCTACCGCGCACAGCACCACCGATTGGTTCATATCGGTGTGGTATTCGTACACTTTGCCGCCCGCTTTCACTTCGATGAGATAGCCGGGGGTGATGACTTGCGCGTACATCATCCCCTCACGCGGACACCCCAGCGATGAGTTGCGCCATTGTTGCGCCGCCACGTTCATCACCTGAATATCCCCCGCCGAAAGAGCGGTCTCGCGTTTCAACAAATCCTGCTGTACCAGCGCCACCAGCGCGGCGGCGGCATCGTCCAATTTTGCGGTATCCATCGCATCCGACTCCCCAAGTTCCACTTTTTGCGCCACCGGCGATACCGGCATCGCCACCGGCGATTCGGTCACACCTTCCACGCTTTCCGCACCCCCGCCCATCACGGGGAGCACCACTTTCTGCGCCAAT
Organism: uncultured Anaerolineaceae bacterium; assembly: GCA_964570315.1. GTDB lineage: Bacteria > Chloroflexota > Anaerolineae > 4572-78 > 4572-78 > JANTHQ01. The sequence continues at coordinate 3,302 of CAZMXX010000412.1, forward strand.
GTCGGTTGCGGCGTGGGCGCATCTTCCGAGACTGTCTGCGCCGCCGGAACTTCGGTGGTTTTTCCGCACGCGGCAAGGCTCACCAGCAAAACAATCAACAATAATATATACAACCGTTTCATAGTTTCTCCTCGCTTTTCGGTCAGTTTTTCTGTTCGATATTCTGACGACTTTTGAACGGTTTTGCTTCCCCTGCCCCGCCGCTTTTTGAGCTCCACCCGGAACGCATTGAACTCTCCTCTCGGATTTTCCCGCTCTTTTCCCACCCGTTGTCCCTTCTCCCCCCACCCCTCGCTGGCATCCACCGCCCGCCCCCCCCCCGCCCTCTT
>CAZMXX010000413.1:0-3606 GCA_964570315.1 uncultured Anaerolineaceae bacterium
CCGATGCGATCAATGATGATTCCGCCGATCAGAACCATGATGATGTTCGGGATGATGCAACCCGTCAAACAATCGTATTTGCATTCGTGCATCCCCAGCGACAAACGGGCGACAGTGGTCTCTTTCGATTCGCTGGTGGGCAATGGCGGCAGTGTGCTGGGGCAGATGGGGCTGGGCTGGCTGGCGCAGAACGTCTCCATCGCCAGCGGCTATGTGGTGGGTGGCGCGTTCACCTTGCTGGCGCTTCCCCTGTTGGGGCTGTTGCGCCGTTTCAATGAACCGGCAGATGATTTGTCGGCGGTTGCCGAGACTTCGGAGAAATAATCCGGTATCGAATTTGCTGTTACTTTCTTTTTTCGCTATACTATCGAAAATAAAGTAATATCATAATCGAAAGGAGAAACATCAAATGGCAAACGTAAAAATCACGGCAGCAGAGAACGGTCCGTATCTGATTGACGGCAGTGCAACCTTCACCGACGCGGAGGGGAGCGAACAGACCACTTCCGGCACGATGGTCGCCCTGTGCCGGTGCGGTCATTCCGGCAACAAACCCTTCTGCGACGGAGCGCACAAGAAAAAAGGCTTCACCGCCGCACCGATTGAACTCACCGTGGAATAGCCGCAACAAAACCCGAAACCTGAAACATAAAACCCGAAACGGCAAATTTGCCCATCGGGTTTTTATTTTGCCCGAAAATCGCTATAATCGGCATTATGAAACGAACCCGACCGCAACTTATCATTTTGGCACTCTATATCCTGCTGACGCTGCTGCTCACATATCCGTGGGTGCGTCATTTCGGCGATGCGTTCCCCGGCACGGCAACGTGGGCATTCGATGAATCCACCTTCGTGTGGAATATCTGGCGCTTCAAATACAATCTGCTCAATTTGCAGATGTCGCCCCTGTACACCACTGACATTTTCTTCCCGCTGGGGATTGATTTGGTGCTGTACACCTATAATTTCCAAAATGCGCTGCTCGGTCTGCCCCTGCTCTTGGGATTGAATTTGACGCTGGCGAGCAATTTCACCATTTTATTGGCGTATGTGCTCAGCGGGTACGGCACATATCTGCTGATTCGCTATCTGCTGCCCCGCCGGACCGGCAACTCCCCGACCGGGCACGCGGCGGCGTTCGTCGGGGGGGCAGCGTATGCCTTTCTGGCGAGCCGCGCCATCTTCGCCGCATTGGGACATTACGACATCGTTTCCACCGAATTCATCCCCTTTTTCACCCTCTTTTTCATCAAAACCATGCGCGAGCCGGGTTGGAAAAATCCGGTGCTGGCGGGAATTTTCGCCGCGCTCAGCCTGCTGGCGGAAATGATTTTCGGCGTGTTTCTGCTGTTTTTGGGCATCATCATTTTTGCTTTTGAATTTAAAAAATCGTCATTCGTCATTCGTCATTCATCATTTGTATTTTTGCGATTATTGGCGCTCGCCGCCACCGCCGCGATCCTCTGGTCGCCGGTGATGCTGCCCGTTTTGCGGGCGTTCGCGGCGGGCGGCTTCGACCTGACCGGCTGGGGCGAAAGCCTGAAACTCAGCGCGGATTTGGTCGGCTGGTTCACCCCGACCGCGCTCCATCCCCTGTGGGGCGGCGATTGGGTGGCGCGTCTGCGGCAGGTGCAGGAAGGGACAGCGCCCTTCAGCGATGTGAACACCGTTTTTCTCGGCTTTGGGGTGCTGGCGCTGGCAATCATCGGCGCGGTGAGCGACCGGCGACGCGCGAAATTGTGGGTGACGGGTGCAGTGACCTTCGCCATTTTCACGCTCGGACCCGTGCTGCAAATTCGCGGACGCTACCTTTTCCCCTTCGACAACCTTTTCCGCGAGCAGGGTATCGCGCAGGATGTGACTTTCCCCCTGCCGTTTGCCCTGTTGCACTGGTTGCCCGTCATCCGCGCCAACCGCGTCCCCGCGCGTTTCTCGGTGGTGCTGGGCTTGAGCCTCGCCGTGCTGGTGGGGTTTGGAACGTTCAAAATTTTGCAAATTTTGAGTTCAAAGTTCAAAGTTCAAAGTTCAAAATCAACCAATCCCCAATCTCCCGTTTTCACGCATCACGCATCACGCATCACGTTGTATATTGCCACATTTGTGTTGCTGCTCATCGTTCTGTTCGACCAAATTTCCGTCCCCCTGCCGCTCACATCGGCGAAAGTGCCGAGCGTGTACGCCCAAATCGGGGCGGAGGCTGGGGATTTTTCGCTGCTGCAACCCCCGCTCGGCTGGCGAAACAGCTTCGGGGTGTACGGCGCGGAACGGACGCAAATTCAATATTATCAAGCCGTACATGGCAAACCGATGATTGGCGGCAATATTTCCCGCGCCCCGGCGTTTAAATTCGACTATTATCGCAATATTCCCCTTTTTCAGGCAATTGCGCAGACGGAACTCCCCACCGCCGACCCCGCGGTTGACCCCGACACGCTCGCCAAAGCCGCCCGGCAGGCAGGCGAATTGATGACGCTGTACAACGTGCGCTATCTGGTGGTGCATGACCCGATTCCGGGGCGCAAACCGTATGAGGATACCTTCGCGGCGACCCGCCAACTGGCGTTCGACCTGCTCCCGCTCGACCCCGCCCCGGCTTTTGCGGGCGACGGCGTGGCGGCATACCGGGTGAATCAGCCGCCGATACCGGATCCGCTGCGGCTGGAATTCGGCGATTGGACGGGTGCGCCGTATCGCGGCGACGGCTGGGCGGGCGATGAAAATTTCGAGGGTGCGGGGGTCAATTGGGCAATCGCGCCGACCGCCGAAATTTTCGTGCCGTATCGCGGTGCCGGCGACCGCGCGTTGAAAATGCACCTCAAGCCGTTCAGCTACCCCGGCGCGCCGCAACAGGTGATGACCGTGCGGGTGAACGGGCAACCGGCGGGCGAACTCCCCCTTTCCCCCGATTGGCAGGTTTTGGAGACAACGTTGCCCGCCGAACTTTTTTCGCCGGGGCTGAACCGCATCCAACTGAATTTTGCCCGCACCGCCGTCCCGCGCGACGTTTTGCCCGCGCAAACTGCCATCGGCACGACGGGGGTGGACGTGCCGCGCGATGTGGAAATCAACAGCAGCGCCGATTTTTCGTTTGTGACGGTGGGCTATGGGGCTGATGCGGAAGATGCGTCGGCGCACCGGCGGGGCATCAATGTGACCGTGCTCAACCCCGCCGATGGGGCGATTGTGGCGAAAAAAGGGTTCGACACGGCGGCGAATCAATATGAAGATGCCGCCCTGCGCGAATTTCTGGCGCAAATTCCCGACGGGCAAATTGTGCTGGTCAGCAGCAAAGGCGCGGATGCGGGCGCGTTTCTCTCCGGCGGCTTCGAGATGGTTGGCGGCTCGGCGGGCGTCCCGGCGATGCCGGTGTCGCTGGTGGGGGTGAAAAGCGCGGCGGTCGGCACGGCGGCAGAAAGCCCCGACGGGTACTTGCGGCTCGGTCGCAACCCGGATGACCGCTCGCTGGCAGTGGCGGTCGATTGGGTGGAAATTTCCCGGTGATGGATTTTTCGTCGGCAATCTGTTATAATTTTGGTGGATGATTGTTGTTTGAGTTTAGACAACTTGCATCGCACTGGCGGGAATGTCAGTGCGGGATTGTAT
>CAZMXX010000414.1:0-3595 GCA_964570315.1 uncultured Anaerolineaceae bacterium
CAACTGATGCCGACACCCGTACTCACTACCAGTCACCCTAGCCGCCAACGGCCCGTTGCCATCTGCCCGACCGTCCACCGTCACCCGCGCGCCCGATTGCGGCTCATACATGCCCACCGAAAGCCGGTATTCCCCCGGCGGCAATCCGTCGGTGGGGATGCGGTACGGGTCAACAATTTTTTCCCCCGCCGACCAAATGGTGGTGGGGTAACGGTTGCCCACCGGCTGATTGTCCTGCCCGCCCACCACCTTTCCCGCGCTATCCAGCACATGCACAAACACGGTGTAATCGGTGGATGGTGTGGCATCGGCGCGCCACAACAGCGTCAACGAGAGCGGCTCTCCGGCGCGAATATCGGCGGCGGGGAGCAAATAGCCCGCCAACGTCCCCACGCCCGCAAAACGCGCCGCCACCGGCTGATATGCCGCCGGAAAATCCATCGCCGGCGGGACTTTCAGCGGGCGCAGAAAGAGGGTGTCGCCGCTGCCGTCTCCCAGCGGCAATCGATTCCCCGTGCGGGGGTCATACACCGCCACCGCGAGCTGGTATCGCCCCGGCGGGAGGTCGTCCTTTAAATGCAGGGTGCGCACGTCGGGGACGGTATCCGTTTTCGCCCGCCACAAACGGGGAGGATATGCGCCGCCGGTGGGCACGACGGCATCATCCACACTCCACACCTGCCGGGCATCATCCAACAACTGTAAAACGATGAGATAATCTTCTGCCAGTGGTTCATCCGTTTGCCAAAAAAGGGTGACGGGCAATTCACCGTTTGGGGGAATGACGAAGGGATACGCCGCCGAAACCAGCCTCAGCGGGGGGATGGAGACCGCGCGCGCGGGCGGCAATTCCGGGGCGCGCAAAAACTGCGAACTGCCATTCCCCAGCCGAACCATACCCCCCTGCCCTACCCCATCCGTGCGGGGCGGCAATTCCCCCAGCAGATAGAATCGCAGCGGTGCATTTTCGTACCCCGCCAACGCCGATTGCGGCACGTCCAGCGTTTCCCCGGCGCGGGTACGCACCAGCCAATTTTCCGCTGTGCGCGCCGATGCGGCGAAAAATGTTTCCGCCACCGCCGGTTGCGCCACCCAACGACCATAATAATCCGCAAAATTGATGCCCGCCACAATCGCCAGCCATGCCAACACCAGGCCCACTCCCCAGTGCACACGCCGAGCCAGCCACGCCAGCCCCACCCCCAACAACACAAACGAGGGCACGGCAGCGGCAATCAATCGCAGCGGGTGCGGCGCTTCAATGGCGAGCACGCCCGGCACAATGCCCAGCACCCACCACAGCCACACCGCCCGCCAGCGCACATCCGCCGAGCGGGTGACCGCCCATCCCAGCGCCGCAAAAAAGACCGCGCCCAGCCCCCAACCGAAGGCGGCGCGGTTCAGCGACCCGAAAATCAACAGCGCGGGATTTCCCGTGCAGCAGAAATATCCCGCCGAAAGCAGCAGATTGTGCCACACCGCCGCTATTTGTTCCGCCGGGGTGGCGGCATTGTACCACACCACCAGCGACGTCACCCGGTCGCTCACCGTGCCGGAAAGTGAGCGCGTCGTCAGCCACATAGGCAGATAAACGCTCGCCGCCGTTACCACCATCAGACCCAAACGTCCCCACCGGCGCAGGGTGCGATATTTTTTCGAGAAAATCATTTCCGGCAGCACCGCGCCCACGGTCAACGGCAGAATTTTCGCGGCGAGATAGGTGTATCCCCCCACCCCAAACGCGATTCCCGCCAGCAGATAATCCGTCCAACGGTTGCGCCGCCACGCCCGCAAAAAGAGCCACACCATCGCCACCGAGACCGGCGGCACCAGCACCGCGCGGAAACCCAGACGGCTGACGGGGATGAGCCAAAAAGACGTTGCGGCGGCGAACCCCGCGAAAATCGCCGCCCGGCGGTCATCAGTGAGCCAGCGGGTGAAGGCGAAAACCAGCGCCACCGTGCCGATGTCCGCCAACGCACCGGGCAACCGCACCGCCAGATTGGTCGTCCCCAGCACGGAAACGGCGAGCGCCTGCAAATAAATGAACAGCGATTCCCGCCCGCCATTGGCGAACAAAAACGGTTCCGGCGCGGGGCGCTGCGCCAACCGCCAGGCGTCAATCCCGTTGATGGCAGTGTCGGGCAAAATTCCGGCGGGAATATCCGCCAGATGATACAGCCGGAATATCGCCGCCACGAGCAAAATTGCCGCCAGCGCGAGCGCGTCTTTTTTTGAAAACGGGGTACGCTTCATTTCATTCATGCGAAAACTGTGTCAACGTTACTGCGCCCTCGGGATTTCCCGCCACGGGCAAACGTTCTCCGGTTTGAGGATTATACCATCCCATCCGCACCGTGTAATTTCCGGGCGGCACATCCGCCAGCGAAACCGCATGCGGGTCGAAAATTGTTTCGCCCGCCGCCCAAAAGCCGGTGGGATACAACCCGTTCACCGGCGGTGCATCATTCTGCGCCACCACCGCGCCCGCCGCATCCAGCACATGCACAAAAACCGTGTAATCGGCGGCGGGAGTCGCCAGCGCATCCCAAAATAATTGCAATTGCAGGGTATCATTTTCAGGTTCGATGGTGTAGCCTGCCAGCCGAATCACCTCGCCGAAACGGATGTCGGTGGCTTGCGCGGGTCGGGTGGAGGGAATGGAACGGGCGGGTTGCCCGCCAACCTTCACCATGCCCAGCCGCACACTGTTTTGCGGCAGAGCTTCGCCATTTGCAACCAAAGGCAACGGCGAAGCGGCAGCATTTCCTGCCGGATACAACCCCACATCGAGCCGGTACATGCCCGGCGGCGCGGCGGCGCGCACGGGAACGGCATAACGGTCAATCACCACTTCCCCTTTTTGCCACAACAGGGTGCGATAATATTTTTGCGGAATGCGGTCTTCGCCGCCAAATTGGGTTTGGGTTTCCGCGTTCAACAGATGATTGAACACGGCAAAATCGCCGTTGGTTTCCGCGAGGCTTTGCCACACCAGCGTCACCTCAAACGAGCCGCCGGGGTCAACCGTCCGCGCCGAAAGGTCATACCCCACCAGCAAAAAACGGTCGGCAAAGTTGGCGCTCAGCGGATGCGACACCGCCGGTATTTCGGTGAGTCGCCGGTTCGTCCGAACGGAAACAAAATTCGCCACAGTGCGCTCTTCGCCGTCTGCGAATTCCACCCGCAGGGCATACGCCCCCGACTGCCATGTCCAATCCACCCAAAAGAAGGCGAAGGTTTCGTTTTCCCCGCCGAATGTCACCACCGGCGGAAGGTCATCCCCATTGGGATTTTGCAGCGTCACCGCCGCGCCCGCCCCCGACACCCGCAGCGCGATGGTACTGCGATAGCGATACGGCGCGGTCACGGGGAGACGGTCGCCGCGCGGGAGCAACGCTATCTCCGCCACTTCCGCCACTGTTGCCACCGGCGGCACGGGAAATTCGACGGTGGCAATCGCCGCGCCATCCGCCGCCAGCACATCCACCCGCGCCGAGGCGGGGACTGCTCCGGACAGCACCGGCACGGGGATGGTATCGAAAATCGTGTCGCCCGTTTCCCATGCGCGGGTGGGATAACGCCCGTTCACGGG
>CAZMXX010000415.1:0-3582 GCA_964570315.1 uncultured Anaerolineaceae bacterium
GTTCGGTCATCGCCATGGTCAGATAATCCAGCGCGATGGCGAGGGGTTCGCCGTGGAAATTCCCCCCCGAGATGACGTCAATTTCGCCGGTATCGTCATCAATAAAAATGAGTGGGTTGTCGGTGACAGCGTTGAGTTCGATTTCAAAAACCCACCAGGCGTAGGCGATGGCGTCGCGCACCGCGCCGTGAACCTGCGGGATGCAGCGCAAAGTGTAGGCGTCCTGCACGTTGTGCGGGTCATGATGGCGGGTGAATTCGCTGTCCGCCAGCAGTTCGCGCATATAGTTGGCGCAATTCAACTGGCGCGGAAAGGGGCGTAGATTGTGGATGCGCGCGTCAAAGGCGAGCGGCGTGCCGTGCAGAGCTTCGAGGCTCAATGCGCCGGCGATGTCCGCCACGCGGCTCAAAAGTCGGGCGCGGTAACTTTCCAGCGTGCCGACGGCGGTCATAATGGTTGTGCCGTTGGTCAACGCCAGCCCCTCTTTCGCCGCCAGCGTGACCGGGGCAATCCCCGCGCGGCGCATCGCTTCCGCGCCGGACAGGATTTCGCCGCGATATTCCGCCAACCCTTCGCCGATGAGCACCAGCGCCATATGCGCCAGCGGGGACAAATCGCCACTGGCGCCGAGCGAGCCTTTTTGGGGAATGACGGGATGCACCCCCGCGTTGAGCATATCGAGTAGGGTTTGCAAGGTTTGCAGGCGGATGCCGGAATGTCCGCGCGCGAGGGTGTTGGCGCGGATGAGCATGATGGCGCGGGTGGTGGGCAGGTCGAAGGGGTCGCCCACCGCGACGGCGTGGCTAGCGAGAATATTGCGCTGAAGTTTCTCCACGTCGTCGGGGGAGATGATGCGGTCTTTGAACGCGCCGAAGCCGGTGGTGATGCCGTAGGCAATTTCGCCGCGCGCCAGCAGGGTTTGCACCGCGTCCGCCGCGCGGGTGACGGCTGTTTCAGCGGCGGGGGTGAGCCGGACGACAGGGTCGCCGGGTGCGCCGTTCGCCACGGCAACAACTTGGTCGATGGTCAGGCTTTCGCCGTTGAGGGTGATTATTTGGTTGGTTGGAGATTGGTTATTGGTCATTAGTTTTTGGTTTCCAGTTTTTAGTTTTTAATTTTCAGCAGGCGCATTCCGAAATCGTCTTTGAGCTGACCGCTGATAGCTGATAGCCGAACGCTATATTTTCGTTTCCCGCCCTGCCCAATATTCATCGCGCATGAGGCGTTTGAGAGTTTTTCCGGCGGCGCTGCGGGGGAAATCATCGCGGATGACGACGGCATGCACGCGCTGGAAACGGGCTTCCACCCGTTCATTAATCCAGTCGCGCAGTTCATCCGGGGCGATACGCTTTCCCGGATGGAGAATCACCGCCGCGAGCGGGGTTTCGCCCCATTTGTCGCTGGGGATGCCGAAGACTGCCGCCTCGCGCACGGCGGGATGGGTGACAATCAGTTCCTCAATATCTTTGGGGTACACATTCACCCCGCCGGAAATGATCATATCCTTTTTGCGGTCAACCAAAAAGAGGAAGCCGTCTTCATCCACATAACCCAAATCGCCGGAATAGAGCCAGCCGTCTTTTATCGCCTGCGCGGTCAGGTCGGGACGTTTGTAATAGCCGGTCATCAACTGCGGACTCTTGCCGATAATTTCGCCCACCGTGCCGGTCGGCACATCGTTGCCGTTTTCATCCACGATGCGCATCTCAAAAAACGCGGGCGGTCGCCCCACCGACATCGGCTTGCGGGGGTAATCGGTTTTATCCAGAATGGTCATAAAGCCTTCAGTCAGCCCGTAAAGCTCATAAAATCGCCCCGGCAGAGCGGCGTTGAGCCGTTCTTTGTGTTCCATGTGGAGCGGCGCGCCCACCGTCCCCACCATTTCCAGCGATTGCATTTTCGCGGGGTCGAAGGCGGGAGAGTTGAGCATTGCCACAATCTGGGACGGCACCATTTTGATGTGCGTGATTTTTTCCCGCGCCACCGTTTCGATGAGCGTCTCCGGGTTGAAGGAACGGTGCAAAATATACGTTGCGCCGAGAAAGAAGGCGGGCAGCATGGTCAGAAATGCGCCGTTGAACACCAGCGAGCCGGTGTGCAAAATGATGCTTTCGGGGGTGATGCGGTACGCCACGCTGTACAGCGTGCAATACTGCGCCCGCACAAAGTGGCTGAGGGTGATACCTTTCGGCAAACCGGTGGTGCCGCTGCTGTACATGATATTGTACGGGTCATCGCCGGAAACTTCAATGCCCGTCGGGTTGGTTTCGGCGGCGGAGGCGGTCAGGTCATGATAATTCTGATAGCCGGGCAAGTCCGCATCGTCCGCCAAAAAGTAGCGGTCGGCGGGAATGGCGGGCAGTTCGATGCGAACCGCGTCCAAATGCGGCGCGAAGGTCGCATCGGTGAACACAATCGCAGTGTCGGAATCGTTGAGCAGGGTGGTCAGTCCCTTGCCGCGCAACATCGGGCTGAGCGGCACAGAGACCGCGCCGATTTTCGCCACCGCCCAATAAACTTCCAGCAGTTCCAGCGAGTTGCCCAAAATGGTGGCGACGTGGCTCCCCTTGCCGACACCCAGCCCGAGCAGGGCATTCGCCAGCTTGTTGACCCGCGCGTTGAACTCGCGGTAGGTCAGGCGGAAATCCTCAAACACCACCGCCAGATGGTCGGGGCGATATTGTGCCTGATGGTTGAGTAGTTTGGAGATGTTCATTTTCCCTCCTCCGGTGTAGATTATTCACGTAATACGTGATACGTGATACGTGATACGTGATACGTGCCAAATTATACCACCACTTTCCCCCGTTTCACCACCGTTTCGACCAGATTTTCGCCGAATTGATACGCCAGATGCCGGTAATCGTTCGTGCACAAAATGAGCACATCCGCCTGCTTGCCCGCCTCCAGCGAACCGAGCCGCTCACCCAAGCCGACGGCGTGTGCGGCGTTGATGGTGGCGGCGTTCATCGCCTCGGCGGGGAGGAGACGCTGGTAGCGCGTGGCAATCGCCATGACCAGCGGTATGGAGGGACACGGCGCGGAACCGGGGTTGATGTCGGTTGCCAGCGCGAGCGCCGCGCCCGCATCCACAATGGCGCGGGCATCGGCGAAGCGGGTGCTGCCGAGGTTGAAATTCACGGCAGGAATGACCACCCCCACGGTGTCCGATTGCGCCAGTACGGCGATTTCATCGGCGGGGGTGACATCCAGATGGTCAACGCTGGTTGCGCCGAGCGCCACCGCCAGCGACACCCCGCGCAGGTTTTTGAATTCGTCGGCGTGCAGTTTGGGCGCGAGTCCGTGCCGCGCACCCGCTTCCAACACCCGGCGGGTTTGTTCGGCAGAGAAAACGCCCGCTTCACAAAAAACATCGCAGAAAAATGACGAATGACGAATGACGAATGACGAATTTTGATACCATTCGGCAACGGCGGGGAGCATTTCATCAATCACCAGCGAGATATATTCTTCGGTGCGCCCTTTGAATTCGGGGGGGATGGCGTGCGCGCCGAGGAAAGTCGGCACGATGTCGGCGGGATGGGTTTCCGCCAGCGTTTCAATGGCGCGAAGCATTTTCAG
>CAZMXX010000416.1:0-3578 GCA_964570315.1 uncultured Anaerolineaceae bacterium
TGCTGGACTAGTGGACAGTTCATGGTTGTAGGGATAGTCTGTCTGGCTGCTGGTGTTGCAAGACGGCAATACTGTGGACGAAAATGTCGGGTGGCGGGTGGTAGGTGTGATTCAACGTTTCTTCATCGCCCGCCCCGCACAATGCGGAAAGATCGGGGTGCAGAATGTCATCCGCACGGGCGAATATTTCGGCAGCGGCAGGGTATTTTTCGGCAACGGATTGCCCCATGCCAACATATTGCGACCCCTGACCGGGAAAAACGAATGCGAGTTTTGTCATTGAATTGACCCCCTAAATAAGAATAGCTGTGTTAGGTTTACGTATTCTAACACAGCCATCACTTGGGCGTTTCGCAATTAATGTTATTCGGCAGGTGTTTCGTCAACATCCAAAACTTCTACGCCTTTGTACGTGCCGCAGTGGGGGCAAACGGTGTGCGTCAGACGCAATGTTTTGCATTGCGGGCAAGGCACCATGTGCGGCATATCCAAACGCAGGTAATGTGCGCGGCGACGAGCCTGACGGGTTCTGGAAATTCGTCGTTTCGGTAGTGGTCCCATAATTCATACTTCCTTTCACATCCAATGGTTTCGCAATTAATGCGATGTATCATCTTTTAGTGCCAACAACGCCGACCATCGCGAATCAATCGTTGTATTTCGGCAATCACAGCGTCCTTCATTCAGATTGTGCCCGCACGTCGAACACAGTCCTTTGCAATCTTCACGGCATAGTATATGAGTTGGCTGGCTGACGAACAAATTTTGCCGCACAACTTCGGTCAAATCCAAAACATGCGATTCATCAATCAGGGTGGCGCTATCCACGTCATCCGCAATTGTCACCGGGCTACCGACGGAAACATCGGAAACCGGCACGAAGGTTTCTTCAATTTCCACCGTGACCGGCGCTGCCACCGGCTCCAAACATCGGGTACACGGAAGTTTGAGGGTGGTGTGCAATGTGCCGGTCACCAAAACGTTGGTTTCGACCCTCACCAACCGAATGTGTCCGGCAATGGGTGAGATGACGGTGAGCATCAAATCATCAACGGGAACGATGGCATTTTCAATTTTATAGGTTCGGCTTGCTTCAGCCTTTTCTTTCAAAAGCTGGGCGACGTTGAATTGAAGCAACTCACCCTTTACGTGATATGCAATCGCCATATCGAACAGACTCCCGCTAAAGATGCAACATTTCAATTATATTGAATCCCCAATTAATGGCAAAAGTCGGCGGCGAAAAATAAAGACGGGCGAAACAATTTCGCCCGTTGCTGGTTTATTCCGGCTCCTCCGCCAAATCTACATCTTCTTCCTGCGGGGGATGGGTCATCTTCATGGTTGGCGGCGGGGGGGGCGGCGGGTTTTGCTGCATATGGCGCAATCCGTTACGCACAGTGGTGAGCAGTTTCAGCAACGATTCTTCCAAATCGCTCAAGTTCTCGGTCACATAGGTATGGGAATCGGCTTTGAGCCGCCATGCTTCCTCTTCCGCGCTGGTGATGGTCTGTTTGGCGTGCGCTTTGGCGGCTTCGATGATTTGATGGTCGTCCACTGCCGCCATAATCTTCTCTTTTGCCATATTCACCAAACGGTCGGCTTCTTCTTTGGCACGCGCCAAAATTTTCTGGCGTTCCGCTTCCGTGCGCCGGGCTTCTTTTATTTCACGGGGAATTGAGGCGCGCATTTGGTCAATAATGTCGTATAAGTCCTCTTCGTTCACAATAATGTTCGAGGTGAACGGAATGCGGGAGGTATTGCCAACTAAGTTTTCGAGTTCATCTACCAAACGCAGAATATCCACGGTGTGCCTCCTTTTGGAGAATGGTGTTACTTTGCCGTTTTTTTAAGTTCATTATAGCGTGCTTTCAAGGCTTTTTCAACGTGTGGCTGCACCAAATGATTCACCGAACCGCCGTTGAGCGCAATTTCTTTGACGATACTGGAACTGATGAAGGAAAATCGCTGGCTGGTCATCAAGCAGACGGTTTCCACCCCTTCTGCGATGCTTTGGTTTGCCAGCGCCAATTGCATTTCCCATTCAAAATCGGATACGGCACGCAATCCGCGCACAATGGCATCCACCCCGATTTGCTGGGCATAATGGGCGGTAAGTCCATTATAACCCAGAACCGTCACATTTGGAATGTGCGCCATCGCTTTTTTGGTCATCTCCAACCGCTCTTGCGGCAAAAATAACAGGTTTTTGATGGGTTTTTCAAAGACACCCACCACAACATTGTCGAATAATTTTGCGGCGCGTTCGGCAATGTCCACATGCCCCAACGTCACGGGGTCAAAACTCGCCGGATACAATACGGTTTTCATAGGCTAACTCGGATCAGTGACTTTCTGCCAAAACGCTTTTACCCGCTGAGCCAACAGCGTATGTTCCGGCGCTTGCATGGTCGGGTCGGTTTCAAAAATATCTTTCGCGGTGTTTCGCGCCAATTCAAGCAACTTGGTGTCAGACAATTTCACCAGCTTCAGGCTGGGCAATCCACTTTGTTTGGTTCCAAAAAACTCACCGGGACCCCGCAACTTCAAATCCTCTTCGGCGAGGGTAAAGCCGTTATTGGTATTTTCCATCACTTTTAACCGCGCTTCCGCCTCCGGCGTGGTGCTGTCAGAGAGCAAAATACAGTAGCTTTGATGCTCGCCGCGCCCCACACGCCCCCGGAATTGATGCAGTTGCGCCAACCCGAAGCGGTTCGCGCCCTCAATGAGGATGGTTGAAGCGTTGGGAATATCGATGCCCACTTCCACCACCGAGGTGGACACCAGAATATCAATCTTTTGGTCACGGAAGTCTGCCATCACGGCATCTTTTTCTTTGGCTTTCATCCGCCCGTGCAGCAACCCCAGTTTCAGTTGGGGGAAAACGTTTTTCTGCAAGCGTTTATGTTCTTCGATGGCGGACTTAGCTTCAATTTTATCAGATTCTTCCACTAATGGGCAAATGATGAAGGCTTGTCGTCCCTTTTCAATTTGCGCCAGCACAAACCGGTACGCCCGTTCCCGCTCTGTGGGCGCGAGCCACACGGTTTTGATTTCCTGCCGTCCGGCGGGCATTTCATCAATAATCGAAAGGTCGAGGTCGCCATACATGGTGAGCGCCAGCGAGCGCGGAATGGGGGTAGCGCTCATCACCAGCATGTGGGGATTGTTCCCCTTTCGGCGCAACAAGCCGCGCTGTTCCACCCCGAAGCGATGCTGCTCATCCACCACGGCGAGGCGCAGATTGTCCATTTCCACGTCTTTTTGGATGATGGCGTGTGTGCCAACCAGCAAATGGATGGAACCGTCCGCCAGCCCGGCGAGGATTTCGGCGCGCGGCGCGGCTTTGGTGCTGCCGGTCAACAGCGCCACCCGGATTTTGTCCAGATGTCCGCTCTGCGCCAAAAGTTTCTGCATGCTGTTGAAGTGCTGCTCCGCCAAAATTTCTGTGGGGGCGAGGATTGCCGCCTGCCCGCCATCGGCAATGGCGGCGAGCATCGCCGCCAGCGCGACCACCGTTTTTCCCGAACCGACATCCCCCTGCAACAAACGGCTCATCGCGGCGGGTTGCGCCATAT
>CAZMXX010000417.1:0-3571 GCA_964570315.1 uncultured Anaerolineaceae bacterium
GCGTCAACCACCACCACCATCGCCCCGACCCATGCCCCTGCCTGCCGCATGGTACTCGTGCCGCCGGTGTGTCCGCTGCTCACATAGCGCACATCGGGCGCGCCAACCAGCTTGGTGGCGACTACCCCCGTGGGAAATGAACCGATGAGATAAGCGACCCCCGCCGCCAAAATCGCGGATAGGATGTCCATGCCCAACCTCCGTTACGCCCACACCTGCAGGACTTTTGGCAATATTTCAAAGACGAATGTTTTGCCGCGCGCGGTCAGCACTTCGCCGTCAATGTGCGCCGGTGCGCCCGCCGGGACGATGATTTTTATCTGGGTGGCGGTGGCGATGGTGACGGTTTTTTGGCGCACGTGGCTGCCGTTGATGGTGCGCGGCAGCAGATTCAACACTCCCAGTTTCGAGAGTCCATTTGCATAACAAATGTCGAGCTTGCCGTCATCCGGTTTCGCATCGGGGGTGAGCAGAAACCCGCCGCCCGCCCGCAACCCGTTCGCCACGGTTATCAGGGTGATGGGTTGCCGCACGGTCTGCCCGTCAATCGAAATTTCCATCTCAAAGGGCCAGCGCCCGTTGAACAGCACCCGAAAAACCGACCACAGGTACATCAAAAAGCCCTGCATACTTCGGCTTTCCTGCAAATCCACCACCACTTCCCCGTCAAAGCCGATGCCCACCCCGTTGTCGAAAAACCACGGCGAACCGTCCACGGTTACTTTGCCGATGTCCACCCACCGGGGCGAACCATTCTGCAGAATGGCGCACGCTTTTTCAATATCGGCGGGGATGTTGAGCGCAAAAGCGAAGTCGTTGCCGGAGCCGATGGGAATCACGCCCAGCACCGCCGAATGCCCCTGCGCCCGCGCGTCCATCAGCCCGTTGACCACCTCATTCACCGTGCCGTCCCCGCCCACGGCAACGATGCGCTCGAATCCATCGGCGGCGGCTTGTGCGGCGATGCGGTTCGCCTGCCGGGGTGCGGCGGTCTGTTCCAATTCAAAGGGGATGTCA
Organism: uncultured Anaerolineaceae bacterium; assembly: GCA_964570315.1. Lineage (GTDB taxonomy): Bacteria > Chloroflexota > Anaerolineae > 4572-78 > 4572-78 > JANTHQ01. The sequence goes on from CAZMXX010000417.1 coordinate 1,018, forward strand.
TGCGCGCGCAGTTGCGCTTCAATTTCGGGAAGGACTTTCGCACCGTGCCCTTGCCCGGCGTTGGGGTTGAGGATGATTTTTGTTTTCATTGAGGACCCTATCGGATAAAAAATTTTGTTCAGTGTAACACATCAACGGGAGACGGTCAACTCAAAAAATTTCGGGTCTATCCGCTTTGAGGTCAGCCAGCAGTTTTTCGGTTTCGCGGGGGGAGGGTGTGGAAATGTAGAAGACAACCGGCGCGCCGCCGGGTTCTTTCGGGGCGAGGGTCAGCCGGAAGGCGGGATGTGGATGCCGTCCGAAATGGAGCCGCCCCGCTTCCATCCGCTGCAACCGGTCGGGGGTGAAAAAAGCGTACCACCAGCCTGTTTCAGTGCCGGAAACGGGGAAGAGGTGCAGCCAGCGGTGCGGGGCGATTTGCGCCATCAGCACCCGCTCGCGGGTTTGGAAAGTTTGGTATTGCGCGGGGACGTTCACCATATGCCGTGCCATGCCGCTCACTGCCAGCGTGCCGGTGAGCCGGATGGACAGTTTTTCATCGAAGGGGAGGGCTTGCGGGGGGATGGCGGTGATGTCGGCGTCGGTATCGGGTGTGGGGTCAAAACGAACATACCCCCGGCGGCGGGTGAGCCGGATTGCCAGTAATACCGTCAGACTCACCACTGCGAGCGCGATGGTTTTTTCTCGCCCGGTGGGGATGGCGAGCACGGGCGCCGCCAACAACGCCAGAACAATCCAGCGGGCGAGCGTCCATCCCCCCAGATAATGGCGATGCAGGCGGTATTGCAGGGCGTTCCACACGCCGATGGCGGAAAATGATGCGGACATGGTTATGCCAACAGGGTTTTCATGGCGGCGATTTGCGCCCGTACTGAGGCTTTTGCCGTGCCGCCGGGGCTTTGACGGCGTTCCACCGCGCTTTCAAAATTGAGCCAATCATGCACATCGCGGTCAAACAGGGGCGAGATGGTTTTATACGCCGGCAGGGGAATTGACCAGAGCGGTTGTTCATTTTCGATGGAAAATTGCACCACCCGCCCCACCGTGTCGTGTGCGTTGCGGAAGGGCATACCCTTTGAGACAAGATAGTCTGCCAATTCCGTCGCCAGCAGCAGGCTGGACATCGCCGCCATCATACGGTCGGGATGGACGGTCATGGTGCGGATGACGCCCGCCATAATCGGCAGGGTCATTGCCAGCGTGTCAACGGTGTCGAAAAGGGGTTCTTTGTCTTCCTGCATATCTTTGTTGTAAGTGGACGGCAGCCCTTTGAGGGTGGTGAGCATCGCCATGTGATGTCCGACGATGCGCCCGGTTTTGCCGCGAATCAGTTCCAGCGAGTCGGGGTTTTTCTTTTGCGGCATCAGGCTGGAGCCGGTGCTGTAAGCGTCCGAAAGTTCGATGAAGCCGTATTCGGTGCTGTTGAAAAGGATGAGGTCTTCCGCCAGCGAGCTGAGGTGCGTTTGGGTGAGGCTCGCCCAGTGGAGAAAATCGACCAGATAATCGCGGTCGGAAACGGCGTCCATGCTATTTTCGGAGATGGCATCGAAGCCGAGGGTTTCCGCCAGAAAATGGCGGTCGACGGGCAGGGGGTTGCCCGACAGTGCGCCGCTGCCCAACGGCAGAACATTCGTCCGGCGCGCCACATCGTCCAAACGCGCCAAATCGCGGGCGAATTTCCAGCCGTAGCTGAGCAGCCAATGGCTGAATCGGACGGGCTGCGCCTGCTGAACATGGGTATAGCCGGGCATGATGGCGTCGAGGTGGGTTTCGGCGGCGGTGACGATGGCGGAGAGACAGGTTTGCAGGTGGGCGCGCAGGGCGGCGATTTCGCCGCGCAGCCAGAGACGGGTGTCGGTGGCGACTTGGTCGTTCCGCGAGCGTCCAGTGTGGAGTTTGCCCGCCACATCGCCGACCAACTCTTTCAATCGCCGTTCAACGGCGGTGTGGATGTCTTCATCACCGGCGGCGAGGGTGAACGTTCCGGCGTCAAATTCGGCGCGGATTTGCTTCAGCCCGTGGCGCAGGGTGTCGGCTTCGGCGGGGGTGATGATGCCCGCGCGCGCCAGTGCCTGCGCGTAGGCGTCGCTGCCGGTGAGGTCTGCGTCCCACAGGCGAAGGTCGAAAGAGATGCTGTCGTTGAAGGCGCGCATCAGCGCATCGGGTGCGCCGGAGAAGCGTCCGCCCCAGAGCATGTTGGTCATTGGGATGTCCTTTCTGCGAAATGCACAGGAAATGAAAAGCAAAAAACCCCCGGCGTCAGAGTCGAGGGTTGGTTGAGCAAACAAACACGGAAGGTACTAGCGGGTGCCTTGCGGTGTGCGGTAGCGGTACACCAATCGCCCCCGGTCCATATCGTATGGCGTTAATTCCACGCGCACCCGGTCGCCGAGGAGGACACGGATGTAATATTTGCGCATTTTTCCGGAGAGATGCGCCAGCAGTTTGTGTCCGTTATCCAATTCCACCCGGAAGGTGGCGTTGGGCAACGCTTCAACCACTGTACCTTCAACAATTAATCGATCTTTTTTTGTCATTAAAACCCTTCTTATAC
>CAZMXX010000418.1:0-3555 GCA_964570315.1 uncultured Anaerolineaceae bacterium
TGCTCTGTCCCTACCGGCGAATGATTTCCATCAGTCAATTTGAACCACCACCAAAGTTTCAACAAGTTCTATGTGAAAGTCTATTTTGAAGCCTCCGATGCGCCCGCAACGGGCATTACATACGCGGTGGATATAACATATCCGTAACCGTATCAGGTTACGGGCTGGGTGACTTATGGCAAATGAAACGATTCTGGTAATTGATGACAGCGACCAAATTCGGGAATTTTTGATTGAATACGTCCTCCGTCCGGCGGGGTACAATGTGTTGGTGGCAACCGATGGACGCGCAGGGCTGGAAAAAGCCATCGCCGAAGCCCCCGATTTGATTATGACCGATATGAGCATGCCCCGCATGAGCGGGCTGGAAATGCTGTCGGCGCTGCGGGAGCGTGACAATCAATCCCCGGTGATTTTTATGACCCTGCACGGCTCGGAGGGCATCGCCGTGGAAGCCTTCCGGCTCGGCGTGCGCGATTATCTGACCAAGCCGTTCACCATTGAAGAGGCGGAAGAGGCGATTGACCACGCTTTGCGGGAAGTCCGGCTGGAGCGCGAAAAAGAGGCGCTCCAGCGCAATCTCATCGCCGCCGATACCGTGCGCCAAACCGTGGTCACCCTGTCCCACTATGTCAACAATTCGCTGATGGTGCTCACCACCGGCATCCCGATGCTGGCGCAGCACATCTATCGCCAATTGCCGGAAGATGAACACGCCCAGCAAATCTTCAAACGAATGGACGAAAGCACCGCGAAAATTGCGGCGGTCTTCCGCGTGCTGTACAACATCACCGAAGTGGAATCGACCACGTATTTGGATGACACCCGGATGATAAATCTGGAAGACGCGCTGAAAACGGAAATGACCCGCTATTACCGCGAGCGCGCCGAAAAACAGCACAAAAATCCGCCCCGGAAATGACCCGCTTCCCCCTGCGCAGTTTCATCATCATTTTTTTGGCGATAGCCATCTCGGCAATTGTCGCCCGTTCTGCCCCCGTGCCGCCCGTGCCGCTCGGACCTCCGCAGAGGGTGATGACCACCAACCCCAAAATGGGCGTTCACACCCGTTTAACCGACGAAGTTGAACCGTGGAAAATCAAATACACCCTGCAAATGGTGCGCGAGATGGGTGCGCCGTGGGTGGTGGAATATTTTCCGTGGGCATACGCCGAACCCTTCCCCGGCATTTTCGACTGGCGGCACAGCGACACCGTCATCGAACACGCCCGCCGGCAGGGGCTGACGGTCATCGCCCGGCTGGGCTTTGTGCCGCCGTGGGCGCGCCCCGCCGATAGCAGCGCTTCCTTCCTTTCTCCCGCCCGATACGATGATTTTGGCGATTATGTGTATGCCTTCGCCAAACGGTATCGGGGCAAAGTGGATTACATCATCATTTGGAATGAACCGAATTTGGCGCTGGAGTGGGGTTTTCAGCCGGTGAACCCCGCCGAGTATACTGAAATGTTGCGTATAGCCTATCGGCGGGCGAAAGAAGCCAACCCCGACGTGCAGATTCTGGGCGGGGCGCTGGCGCCGACGCTCGCACCGCCGGGCAATGAGTTCGGGATGGACGATTTGGATTTTCTGCAAACCATGCTCGATGCGGGAGCGGGGGAGGTGATGGACGGGCTGGCGGCGCACGCCTACGGCTGGGTTTATCCCCCCGACGACCCGCCCGCGCCCGATGTGGTCAATTTTCGGCGAGTGGAATTATTGCACCAAATTTTGGTGGATAACGGCTACGGCAATCTGCCCGTTCACGTCACCGAAGCGGGTTGGAACGACCACCCGCGCTGGACGCGCGCCGTCAAACCGGGTCAGCGCATCGAATACACCATTCGGGCGTATCAACTGGCGCAGCAGTGGGATTGGCTCGCTTCGGTGAGCATGTGGGCGTTCCGCTACCCGCGTCCGGCGCAAACCTATCAGGATTATTTCACCTTCGTCACGCCTGATTTCACCCCCAAACCGATTTATGATGAAGTGAAAAAATATGCGCAGGGGGAATAATGGCTTGGAAATGTGTATAAATATGGTATAATATACACATAAAATAATGGAGGTTTGAAATGCGGACAAATGTGGTGATTGATGATGACTTGATGGCGGAAGCCCTAAAAGTGAGTGGCTTAAAAACGAAACGAGCGGTTATTGAAGCCGGATTGCAAATGTTAGTGCAATTAAAACAGCAGGAATCGGTAAAATCTTTGCGCGGAAAATTGCAGTGGGAAGGTGATTTGAATAGCTTACGGGAGAATCGGGGAGATTATGTGGTTCGTTGATTCATCTGTATGGATAGATTATTTCAATGGCAAAAATACACCACAAACTGACAAATTGAACGATGCTCTCGGTGCTCAAATTATTGCTGTGGGAGACATAATTTTGGCGGAAGTGTTGCAAGGCTTTCGACGGGATGCAGATTTTGAAATAGCCAGAAATGCACTGATGCAATTTCATCTTTTCCGGGTGGGTGGCGTTGACATTGCTTTGAAAAGTGCCGAAAATTTTCGATATTTACGCTGTCGCGGCATTACAGTTCGCAAAACGATTGATTGTTTGATTGCAACGTTTGTGATTGAACGTGGTATGCAATTATTACATGCTGATCGTGATTTTGAACCCTTTGAACAGCATTTAGGTTTGCAGGTAATCCACTAATGCCCACCCACACCCGCCGATTCATCGTTTTTGGGATGATTGTGCTGTTGGCAATTGCCGCGCGCTGGGCGGTGATGCGCTGGCAGGGGCAAAGCGGATTGGCGGACATTCGGCGGCGCGGGGTGTTGCGCGTCGGGCTGGATGCGAGCTTCCCCCCGTTTGAGACGCTGGATGCCGCCGGAAACGTCGTCGGGCTGGACGCCGATATTGCCCGCGCCATCGCTGCCGATTTGGGCGTGCGCGCCGAATTTGCCAACATCGGCTTCGATGGGCTGTATGACGCGCTGACCGTCGGGCGGGTGGATGTGGTCATCTCCGGGCTGCCCATCGACCCCCTGCGCACCCGCGAGGCGGCGTATTCCGCGCCGTATTTCAATGCGGGACAGGTGCTCATCACCACCCGCACCGATGTGCAGTCGGTGGCGGATGTGGCGGGCAAAACGGTGGCAGTGGAATGGGGGTCGATGGCGGAGCTGGCGGCGCGCAAGCTGCGCGCTGCGGTGGACGGCGTGACCATCGCCCCGCAGTCTGAGCTTTCTTCGGTTTTGGCGGCTGATTTGGCAATTGTGGATGGGGTGACGCGATTGCAACGACCCCAAGCCCGCACCGTCGCCGTTTTGGATGATAATTTTTTTGCCGTTGCGGTGCAGGTGGAAAACCGGGCACTGCTGGCGGAAATTAATCGCACGTTGGCGGCATTCCACGCGGCGGGAACGATGTGCGGGTTGCGTGTGCCGCAAAGTGAGTTCCCCCCTCTGACGGCGGTGAAGGATTGTTATGCTCCCAAAAATGCAGTCGGTTTTTCAAAATAAAACACACTTGTGATATAACCCACCTTAATATTTTTTTAAAGAGGATAGATTAAGCCACAGTAACCAACGCAAGAGTGGA
>CAZMXX010000419.1:0-3550 GCA_964570315.1 uncultured Anaerolineaceae bacterium
TAGCAACAGGTGTACTGATTGTTCACCTGTCGGAAGCGTCCAGTGAAAATATCCGGCCTGCCTGGCCGCGAGTGACTCCGGCGTCATCTGCAGCAGGGCGCTGGCAACATCTCGAGAAAGAGCAGCGTCGGTGCCGGCCATTACGGCAAGTTTCCATTCGGGGTAGAGATCCGTGGAATGGATCAGCGGAAATCCCTCAGCAGCATGTGGCCTGATGATTTTCACATCCGACATGGAAATTTCACCCGCGGCGGCCATGCGTTCCAGCACACCCGTGCGCACGGCCCCGACATCAGCCTTGCCGTCCAGAACCGCCCGCACCACATCCTTTGGGCTGCCGCCGGCAAAGATCAGATGGGCAAGATCGTGTGTCGGGTCGAAATCCTGTTCCAGCAACTCTCCCTTGATGGTCAGCCAGCCGCCAAAGCTGTTGTTGGAAACCGCCATCAGGGTCTTGCCCGCCATATCGCGGACAACATTGATGCCCTTGCGCGTCGCGCTGGTGAACAGCACGCCGCCCATCCGGGTCAGCGGCTTATCCTGCCAGCGGCCCACAAGATCCAGCAGGGCGCGCGCGCCTTGGCGCACCTCGAGCTGAACCAGGGAGGAAGGGCTTGTGATGGCGAATTCCAGCTGGCCCCTTTGCGCCGCGTCAGAAAGGGCGTCAGGGCTGGTGAAGGGAACCAGGCGAAAGCTGTATCCATCTATCGCGCGGTCGAGATATTCAGTCGTCGCAGCCCATGCCGCGCTTTCCCGGTCCATCCCTTGCTGTGTCAGCAAGCCGATCCTGACCTCTCGGGCCTGTGCGGCTGCGATCTGTGCGCCCACAAGAGCCAGGCTCAACAGGGCGATTGCAATCATTCTTTCGGGACGGAAGATGGCAGTCTTGATTGTCCGGATCGAAGTAACGGCGTAACGTGATCGTGATGATCCTGAAGTCTTGTTCATTTCCCTGTCCTTGCTGCCCAACGCGTGACACGCTGAAGCCTCTTATGATGCTGGATGCGTTCCTGCTGATTTTGATCGCAGATGATATCCGAACGATCCGGGCAGAAATGTGTTCCCGGCGGCACTTCCAGGAAATTGGGTGCCTGGAACAGACCTCACGCGAGCGTGCGGCTGGCGATCTAGATCACGCGGGAGAATCGTAACTATCTGGAACAATGGTATTATTTTACCGGATCAGTAGATTGCGTTGTATTTTCACAACAATACTCAGAGAAATTGCATCGTTGTTTCGAATCCATCGATTCGCTCCCAACCCCGGAATCGAAAAAAAGCGGGAGGAGACGTAGGCAAGCGGGCCATTTTCCGACTTATCCCTTCCCCTGAACTTCGCGCCGAAGAAGGAGACCGATCACGCTTACATATATCCGGCATATATCCGGTTCGCCCGTGGCCCATCGTTGGTCATTGCGCCCCTGTCGTGCCGCCTTGCGTGTGACAGCAACGTCAACATGCGGGCAGTCCCCGAACCGAGATGGCACGCGAAATTCGGATCTCGCCCTGTTCGGGAAACGAGTATCCGATCGCTACCTGATGATTGGTTCCTTGAAATTCTTCAGTCAGGAATCCGGCCACCTGTCGGAGATCGCTTGTGACAGGGTGACGAGGTCGGGGGCGATAAAATCGGGCACGGGCACACCTCCTGCCCGCAGTAACGCGTTCCCCGGGCGGGTGATCAGGGCCCCATAGCCGCCAGCCGCCTGCGCGCCGATGGTATCCCAGAGGTGGCAGGCTACAAGGCAAAGATTTGTGGTTTCCGTGCCCATTTCGATGGCGACCTGGGCATATGTTTCCGGCGCAGGCTTGAAGCGGCGGACCGCATCCACAGTGAACGCGTGCTCGAAGAAATCTGCGATGCCTGCCCGTTCCACCGGCGACGGGATGCCGGAAGGAGCCGAGTTTGTCAGCGTTACCATCCGAAACCCCGCCTCTCTCAGCCGTGTGAGGCCGGGCACCACATCGGCATGCGCGGGCATTGTGATCATCCGCTCCTTCAGTTCCTCCGCGTCCGCCGCAGTCACGCTCTTGCCGTGAATCTCTGCGATCATGTGCAGCGCACCAATTCCCAGCTCGCCAAAAGGCGCGTAAAGGCCGGAGAGGGTCATGGTCTGAGAGTAAAGGACCAGTTGCGCAAACCATTCACGCATCACCGCACCGCTGCCAAACAGCCGCTGAAACAGCGGCTCCAGCGTGGTGATGTCAAGAAGCGTCTCGTTCACGTCAAAGACGAGGATCGGGGCGGTGTCAGACAGGGCCATGTCAATAACCTCTTCTGGTAGGGTACCCGGTTTCATGCTGTGTGGCATTTCAATACCGAGAGCGTTTCACTCACGCGGTCTTGGCTGGCGGGGACCAGGCAAACTTCTGCATGGCTTGATCCACCGGTGTCCTGGCCAGGTGGTTGGTGTAGTTCGACATGATCTTCTGCGCGTAACCGAGGATCACCTCGAGGACCTGGCGCTTGGTAAAGCCCGCGTCGAGGAATTCCTGAACGTCTGCGTCCGACAGATGCCCACGCTGGCGAATGACCTTCAGCGTGAAATCGCGCAGGGCTTCCAGATGCGCGTTGGGTAGCGGTGTGCCGTTGCGCAGCGCTTCCGTGATCGCGTCATCGACCCCCATTTTCTTGGCAATACCGGTGTGGGCGGGTACGCAATAATGGCATTCATTCTCGACATTCACGGTCTGCCACACAACGGTCAGCTCATCCTTGTCGAAACTGGAGTTCAAGAAAAGCTCGCCCAAGCGCTGGTAGCCCTCGAGCAAACCCGGCGCTTCCGCCATCGCGGCATGCAAGCCAGGGATCATGCCAAAGGCTGCCTTGGATTTTGCCAGTAGCGGCCTGGCGTCTTCAGGCGCGCTGTTTTCGTCGTGGAAGGTGAAATCGGTCATGGGTCAGGTCCTTTTCGGGTTCGCCGGCGAGGCCGGGTGCTGATCTGGAGGCTAAGCCTGTTTGAGTGATTGCTCAATGGTGTATTTGAGCAATCACTCAAATGTGACAGGAGCCTCACAGTCCGACCGAGACATTTCCGCCCATCTGGCTTATCTTCGGGCCGATGAAACGAGCTCGACCCTATGATCGCGACAAGGCGCTGGACGCGGCGCTGAACCTTTTCTGGGAAAAGGGGTATCACGCGACGTCTCTGAAAGACCTGGAAGAGGCCTTGTCGATGAAGCCCGGCAGCATCTATGCCGCGTTCAAGAGCAAGGAGGCGCTCTATCTGGCCGCGTTGGAACGCTATTATCTGAGCGGGCGCGAAGCTCTGCGCGCACAGATGGACAGCGCCCCGTCAGTGCTGGCCGGGCTGGCCGATCACCTGCGCGGTTACGGTCGGGGGGATCGGAACGCCAGCCAGAGGCGCGCCTGCATGATCGTCAAGACCTTGCTGGGCGCCACCTCTGAAGATGCGGCAATCGCGGAGCGCGCGCGGGAATATTACGATGGTATGCGGGCAGAGTTCGCCCGGTATTTCCGCAAGGCCCAGGAGGCAGGAGAGCTTCCGGCCAACGCGAACCCGGACCGGCTGGCGCAGCGCTTTCAGGC
>CAZMXX010000420.1:0-3544 GCA_964570315.1 uncultured Anaerolineaceae bacterium
CAGTATTCATAACGGGCAACAGGGTGGCGCTGATATTCATAAATCGTCCTTTCAGAGGCTGGAATCGCTATCTGGGGACGAGTATAGCATACCTGTAGAGGTTTGTCAACTTATACAGGGTATGTCAAAAAAAGAAGTGCAGTAAAAGTCATGCACTTCTTAAAAATACGGGTTTCAGTTTTTAATTAAGCAGCCTTTGCTTGATACGGAGCACCATTTTTATCAAAAATTCGTTTTCCTTGTCCACCGTTTTTGGCATGATATATAGCGGCACAATATGCTACATCTGATGCGTCAAGTAGCACTTTTTGTCCTAATTTCCCCACTCTGCGGATATAACCTAATTTTGTCCAGCGAATGATAGTAGGGTGAGAAATATCATATTTTCGGGATGCTTCCGCAATGCCCAGTGTTTGATCGCATAAATGTTTAAAATCTTCACGCTTGATGGTTAAACTAGAGTCAATTTCTTTTTCTGCCACAAGGTATTCTCCCGAAGGTAATTTCGCTGCGGAGATTTTACCAGACTTGATTCGCTCAAGCAAGGCATTGAGAGATACACCATATTTACGAACGGCTTCAGAAATGGGAATATATGTTTGGGAACGTGAGAGGGTCATTATGTACTCCTGCCAATTCAAGGACGAGTAAAACAATGATGAACTTTGTTATGCTCAACAAAGATTGGTTTACCTTTCTCGATTTGGTGTAGCCAAATTTGGTAGAAATACCAAAAACTCCACGATAATGTGGAGTGTATTGAGAGGGGTGAAACAATCTTTTAGAGCGGGCGATGAGATTCGAACTCACGACCTTCTCCTTGGCAAGGAGACGTTCTACCACTGAACTACGCCCGCATATCAATCAGTTACGGCGCATATTTTAATCAGTTGGAGGTTTTTGTCAAATCAGTTGCTATTGTTTGAACGTTTCACGGAGCGTTTCCAGCGAAGATGACCGGTAAAAAGATGGTGAAATGTGACACCGCTTCGATGGTGAATGCGGCGGGGATGACTGTTTGCTGACCGTCCGGATTGGTGATTGTCAGGGCATACGTCCCCGCCGAAAGCCCCGCCGGAACCGTCGCCCGCACTTCCGAGTCGCTCACCAGCGTCACATACATCAGCGATGTTTCGCCCATCCGCACCTCCGGCGTTCCCCAAAACCCACGCCCGCGAATGACGATGTCGGTTTCGGTGTTTTCTACCCCGGTTTGGCGGCTGATGGCGTCAATCCGGGGCGCGGTATGCGCAGTGGGCGAGGTGTCTGCTGCCAGCGAATTGATTGCCGCGTCCAATTGGATGCGCGCATAAACCCGTCCGGTCACGGTATCGGTGATGGGCACGCCGGAAGCGATGACCGTTTCCAGCAAGGCTTCATTTTCAGTGTCGGCGGCATATGATTTCAGCACTGCCCACGCCCCCGCCACATGCGGCGTTGCCATTGATGTGCCACTCTCCGCTCCGAAACGATTGTTCGGCAGGGAAGAATAGACGCCCTCTCCCGGCGCGAGCAAATCCAACAGGGCAGAACGATTGGAAAAATCACTCAATTGTTCCGTCGCGCCGAGCGTGGCGGTAGCGCCGACACTGACCGCGCGGGAAATGCAGGCGGGCACGTCCACCGCATTCGAGCGCCCTTCGTTGCCCGCCGCAACCACCGTGGCGATATTCGCATCCCACAGCGTTTCAATTGCCGTCGACAACGGGTCGTCGTCGCACGTGCCGGTGGTCGGGCTATTGGCAGCGCTCAAATTGATGGCGGCAATGTTGTAAAACCTTTTTATCTCATTAATATAATCGAAGGCTGCCAGCCGGTCTGAGCTGTAACTCCGCAAACAGGGCGAGACCCCATCGCAAATGGCATCATCATTGATGAGCGAAAAAATCTGCACGGCGATGATGGTTGCGTCTTTCGCCACGCCGGAAAATTCCGTCCCCCGCCCGGCGGCAATCCCCGCGACGTGCGTGCCGTGCCAGCATTCCTCCACGCCGGAACACGGCTGTGCCGCGCCCGTACCGATCTCCGTATCTGTGCCATTGGCGCACAAACTGGATGAAATCGTCCCCAGCGTGGTCGAAAAACACGCTTCGGCAATCACTTTATTGCGCAAAAAAGTATGGCGGCTGTCCACCCCTGTGTCCATCACCACCACCGACCACCCTGCGCCGGAATAACCCATCCTCCACACCGACGTTGCGCCGATGTCCTGCGTGCTGTGGATGACCTGCGGCGCGGCGAGCGTATCGGCGGAGATTGCCGCCACCTGCGACAACCGCGCCAGCCGTTCCAGCGCGGTGGGCGACACCGTCAGCGCGACATAGGGCAGGGTGCGGTATGTCCGCACCGCCGACACCCCGTTTTCCCCCAACGCGCTCAACACCGAGCCTTGCGCGGCGGCGATGGCGTCTTGACGGGCGAACGCCGGGGCAGGGCGCAACGCCACAATCACCCGCACCGCTCCATTCAACTCGGCGGTGGCATGCAGGGCAGAAACGTCCACGGGCGGCGGCGCATCGGCGCGGGCGGGCGTCATCCATATCGTAAAAAATATTAAACCGGCAAACAGGATAAACCGCCATTGGCGGCGGTGTGTGCGGTGTATCATAAAATTATTTTCGGGATAGTCAATGATGGTGAATGAAAATCTAACTTCTAACATTTTATCACATTGACGATGCAATTTCTACCGAAAAAGCAGGTTCTAACCATTTTCTATGATTATGCTAATGACTTTTACATGTGGTATGATACGGAAAATAATTTTATGGGAATATTGGATGAAAAAACGTGGTGTGATTGTGCTTTCGGTACTGTTTTGGGGGATGATGTTGGCGGCGGGACGGACGACCCCCGCGTATGGGCAGGGCAATTTCCCCCGCTACTGTTTGGAATATGCGGATAATCTGGTGCAGAATTGCGGTTTCGATGCCGGTATGGCGAATTGGACGCCCTTTGTGGCGGCGGGGGCGGCAGATGTGACCACCATCAGCGGCGACCGATGCCACACCATCAACCAACCGTGCGGGTATATCAAATCGAATGGCGGCTTTGCGGCGGGGTTCTTCCAGCGAATCCCGGTCACGCCCGGCGGCATTTACGATGCCAACGTTCAGTTGATTTTGTACGATTCATACGATAAAACCGATGGCGGTGTCGGGCGGAAAATCGGATTAGACCCCACCGGCGGCACCGACCCCAATTCGCCGAACATTGTGTGGAGTCCCGAAGTATGGGCGTTTGACTATGCCCACGTGCTGGTGTTTCCGGATTTGCAGGTGCAGGCGACCGCACAGTCGGACACGATGACCCTTTTTGTGCGGGTGAACAATTTGGCGCGTGTGCCCAGCCCCATTTTTCAGGTGTGGGTGGACGAAATCGGTATGGTGAAAATCGGGCAGGCTGCGCCGACCGCCACGCCTATTCCCCCCACGGCGACCCCTGTGCCCCCCACCCCCACGCCACTGCCCCCCGCGACGCCCGGGCCCACGACCCCCCCCGACCCTGCAAGCACTATCACCCCCCGCCGCCCCCACCCTCTGTG
>CAZMXX010000421.1:0-3540 GCA_964570315.1 uncultured Anaerolineaceae bacterium
ATACGCAAGAATACCTTCAATGGATGAAGCAATTTATCAGCATATATCAACTGGCTCGCTGGCTGCCGGATTATGTAGATATATTCTTGGCTACAGAGCAATATACCAAACAATTTACGCTGTCTCAACTCACATCTCCGCAAACTAATATTGTTTTGCAAGGAGGCGGAACAGACGCACCGACGTTATCCAAAACCATGGGGATAGGAGCAAATTTTGTGTTGCGTGAGTTGATTCGTAACAAAATAATTGTTTCAGAAGTGGTTCACGAACATTGCATAGTCCCCACACGACAGATACGTGACTATTTTTCTGGATTAGGGTGCAATCTGAATGGGAATACGTCGGGAGATACGTCTAAACAAATTTTTAACTTTATCTCTGAAAAAATTGGGAAAGAGAAGGCAACGTTTGGACTATCATTTGACTTGCCGTTTAGATTTTGGCTCAAGCAAAATGGTCAAACAAAAATATATTAGGGAGAGAGTTCGTGAGTAACTTTAATACAGGAGATCAGGTACACCACAAAAGGCATGGTATTGGGTCAGTTATATTGGATGAAGGTTCAACAGTCGTTATTCGTTTTGATCATGGGATTGAATCTTGCGAAAAGGCAGATATACAAATAATTTTACAACCAATACAAGCAGCCAAAGAGTATAAATGGGATAATCCATTAGAGGTAATAACAAAAATACAAGCTGAGGCAATTCAAACGGTCAATGCCACTTGGGGAGTATTTGCCCTGTCAAAAATTGCTTTGCTACCGCATCAGCTTTGGGTTTGTCGGCGTGTTCAAGAACAGTGGCCAGCGCGATGGTTGGTTGCAGATGATGTGGGCTTGGGAAAAACAATCGAAGCTGGATTGATATTGTCCCCACTTATTGCACGAGGAAGAGCAAGACGAATATTGATTATTTGCCCGGCATCTTTGGTAAGACAATGGCAAGAGCGTCTATTTGAAATGTTTGATTTAAGGTTTACTGTTTACCGTCCCGAATCGGATACAGATACCAGTCATTTTTGGGAGATGAATGATCAAGTTATTGTTTCTTTGCAGACACTGCGCGCAGATTCTAATAATAGACATACCAGATTTTTTGCAGCAGAACCTTGGGATTTAATCATGGTCGATGAAGCTCATCATATAAACGCCAACGAACATGATAAAACAACGCTTGGATACACCTTAATAGAGCGTTTGGAACGAGAAAAACGTGTGCAGTCAATGATTTTTTTTACCGGAACACCTCATCGAGGGAAAAATTATAGTTTTCTGGCACTGCTTAAATTATTACGCCCAGACTTATTTGATCCTCAGAAGTCATTCAAAGAACAACTTCCAAATCTGCGTAAAGTAATGATTCGAAACAATAAGCAAAATGTTACAGACTTGAATGGGAAGCGATTATTTAAGGAACCGATCGTAAAAGCAGAAACATATGAATACTCACAGGCAGAGGCTGATTTTTATAGAATGATGACTGAATTTATTTTAACGGGGAAAACCTATGCGGCATCATTGACAAAACAGACGCAAGGGCAAGCTGTGATGTTGGTTTTGATTGCTTTGCAGAAATTGGCTTCAAGTTCAGTGGCTGCTGTGCGGAAAACGTTAAAACGCCGATTATCTGCAATTCAAGAACAAAGTAAAGTACAGTCTGAACGTATAGAAAAAATGGTGGCTCAATATAAGCAAACTGAAGAGCAGGAAGATTTAGATCAAGTGAGTATTTTTGATGAAACGATAGCAGAAGTATCACTTGGTTTAAAACTTATGGAGGATGAAAAAACACAACTACAAAAGCTTGTTGAAGCGGCAAATTTAGTAAAAGAAGAAACCAAAATAGCAAAAATAATGGCTATCGTGAAAGAAAAATATCCAGACAAGCAAATTCTATTTTTTACTGAATATAAGGCAACACAAGCTTTGCTGATGTCTGCTTTACAAATGCATTTTGGTGATGGATGTGTCGCCTTTATCAATGGCGATGAATTTCTCGAAGAAGTAACGAACACATCCGGTCGAACTATGACGATTCGTGAAAAGCGACAAGATGCTGTGGCAAAGTTTAATTCCGGAAAAGTTCGTTTTTTGATTTCAACAGAGGCCGGAGGGGAAGGTATAGACCTTCAAGAGCGATGTCATACCCTGATACATGTTGATTTACCATGGAACCCTATGCGATTGCACCAACGAGTGGGCCGCCTTAATCGATATGGGCAAACAAAACAAGTAGAAGTGATTACGGTTCGTAACCCTGATACCGTGGAATCAGCTATTTGGGATAAACTGAATCATAAAATAGCGCAGATAAATCTTGCGTTGCAACAAGTTATGGATGATCCGGAAGATATGCTGCAATTAGTTTTAGGTATGACCTCACCGAATATATTTCGTGAAATGTTTGGAACTGCTCATGATGTTGCACCCGAATCACTGTCACACTGGTTTGATGAGAAAACAGCACGCTTTGGTGGAGAGGATGCGATTGATACGGTAAAAGCTTTGGTGGGTAATAGTGCGCGATTTGATTTTCAACAAGTGGCGCATCAAATTCCCAAGCTCGATTTACCTGCACTACGCCCTTTTCTGTTGGCAATGCTAACATTAAATCAACGGCAGATAAAACAATCAGGAGACGGGAAAATATCCTTTTTGACCCCATTGCCGTGGTTAGAAAATGAGCCTGCCATTAAACGCAGATACGACAATATGACATTTGAACGTACAGAAGGCAAACGAAATAAAACAGCTCACATTCTTGGTGTGGGGCATAAGCTAATGGATAAAGCTTTGGCTGAGGCGCAAAATAGTACGGCTCGCACGACAATATTAAATACACCGACATTTAAAAAACCGTTGTTTATTTTTAAGATCCAAGACCAAGTCACCGATACGAGTGGAATCGTTCGCACTTCGATAATTGGTATTGAGGTAGACACACATAATCAATGCAAATTACTGCTCGATTGGGAGTTATTAAAAATGTTAAATGATTTCACAACGACCCCAAGTGAGTTGCGTCGATTAAAGCAACCCCCGCCTCAAGAACAAAAATCTTACGATGTCGAAAAATTATATGAGGAATGTGCCCACTTTCTTGAAAGCAAAATAGATACTTTAGAATTGCCATTTAAAGTGCCAATTAAGGAATTGTGGGCAATTCTGCTGCCTGTAGACAGTGATGCTGATTAGAAAAATCAGCGAGCCAACGTTCTGAATGAACATTCGAGGCAATATAGCGGTAGACGCCATCGTCAATGCAGCGAATGAATGGTTTTTTGCGTGAGTATGCTATCGGTGAAAATGGCACACGCTACAATTTCGTAACTTCATCTTTGAGCAAAATGGCAATCAGTCATTGGAAATTACGCTTATGACCGCACTGTCAGGGCCAATATGGCCACATTAAAATGCGGCGGCGACGAAAAATGAACAGTAATGGGAGATTGTGATGGCAAAGAAAAAATTATCACGCGACCAAAAACGGAAGCAGAAAAAACGTAAGGCACAGCAGAAAAAGATACAGCGTGCCA
>CAZMXX010000422.1:0-3524 GCA_964570315.1 uncultured Anaerolineaceae bacterium
CCATCGAAATGGATGTTAACGCCCCCTTTAGGAAACTCTAACACGAATCTAATAAAAGACAGGTATACTATTTTCTGATAATCCGGGCAATTGTATCATTGGCTGCCCGTTGCACTCATGACAAAAAGGAGACATCAATGTTTAGCTGGACAAACATCACTGACGAAACGCAGGATGTTGAGAATATATTCCCGGATGAAATTTCGATTTTGCCCCTGCGCGGCACGGTTGGGCTGCCGTTCATCATTATGCCGCTGGTCATCGGGCTTGACCGCTCGGTGGCGCTGGTGGAAGACGCCATCGCCAACGATGAATATATCGGGCTGGCGGTGTCGAAAGTGCCGGAAGTGGAAAACCCCACCCCCGACCAAATTTATCATACCGGCGTAATTGCCAAAATCCACCGCCGTCTGCGCAGCAAAGACGGTTCGATGCAAATCATCGTGCAGGGCTTGGAACGCTTCACCGTCTCGGAATGGACGCAGACCGACCCGTATTTCAAAGCCAAAATCGCCATCACCCCCGACGAAATTGGCGATTCGGAGACGGCAGACGTGGAGCTGGAAGCGCTCACCCGCCGCATCACCGAGCTGGCGCGCCAGATTGTCCGCTTTATGCCCCAAGTGCCCGATGAAGCCATCAGTTATTTGGAGGAAACGGAAGACCCCCGCGCCCTCTTTTACACCATCAGCGCAAATATGCGGATGGATTTCAGCGACCGGCTGAAGCTGTTGACGGAACCGAACCTGCTCAACAAAATGCGTTTTCTGCTGCGGATTATGACCCGTGAGTTGGAAATTCTGGAGTTGAGCGAAAAAATTCAAGCAGAGGCAAAAGGGGAACTCGACCAACTTCAGCGTGAATATTTCCTGCGCCAGCAGATGAAGGCTATCCGCAAAGAATTGGGCGAAACGGATGAAACGGAAGTTGACGTTGAAAGCTACAAAAAGAAATTCGCGGAAATCGAGTTGCCGGAAGAGGCGAAAAAAGAAGCCATCCGCGAATTGAACCGCCTGCAAAAACTGCCCCCGCAAGCCGCCGAATACGGGGTGATAAAAACGTATCTGGACTGGCTGACCGACCTCCCGTGGAATAAACTCACGGAAGATAATCTGGACATCGAACACGCCCGCGACGTGCTCAACGCCGACCATTACGGGCTGGAGAAAATCAAAGACCGCATTCTGGAATACCTCGCGGTGCGCAAATTGCGCCGGGAACGCCACATCACCGAGGACGATTTACCCGAACAAGACCGCGCCGGCGGCTCGATTCTGCTGTTTGTGGGTCCCCCCGGCGTGGGCAAAACCAGCTTGGGGCGCAGTATCGCCCGCGCGCTGAACCGCAAATTCACCCGAATGAGCCTCGGCGGCGTGCGCGACGAAGCGGAAATTCGCGGGCATCGGCGCACCTACATCGGCGCGATGCCCGGGCGCATCATTCAGGCGCTCAAACGCGCCGAAAGCCGCAACCCCGTTTTCATGCTGGACGAAGTGGACAAAATCGGCAACGATTGGCGCGGCGACCCCAGCAGCGCGCTGTTGGAGGTGCTGGATCCGCAGCAGAATCACGCCTTCCGCGACCACTATCTGGATGTGGATTTTGACTTGAGCGAAGTGATGTTCATCGTCACCGCCAACACGCTCGAAACCATCCCCGCCCCATTGCGCGACCGGATGGAGATTATTCCGCTTGATGGCTACACGGAATTCGAGAAGGTCGAAATTGCCAAAGGGTATCTGGTTCCCCGGCAGATAAAAAGCAACGGGCTGCAACCGGAAGAAATCATCTTCACGGATGAGGGGCTGCACAAAATTGTGCAGGATTACACCCGCGAAGCCGGGGTGCGCACGCTGGAGCGCGAAATCGGCAAGATTGCCCGCAAAGTCGCCACCAAAGTCGCCACCCGCGCCATCACCACTGAAAACCCGGTGACGATTGAGCCGGAGACGGTGCGGGAATATTTGGGGAAACCCCGTTTCCACTTCGAGGCGGCAATGCGCACCGCAAAAGCGGGGGTCGCCACCGGGCTGGCGGTCACGTCCGTGGGCGGGGATGTGCTGTTTGTGGAAGCCAGCCGGATGTCAGGCGGCAGCGAGCGGCTCACGCTCACCGGGCAATTGGGCGACGTGATGAAAGAAAGCGCGCAAATTGCGCTCAGCTATGTCCGCGCCCATTGCGAAGAGTTGGGTATCCCCCCGGAAAAATTCAGCAAGCACGATATTCACCTCCACGTCCCGGCGGGCGCCATTCCGAAGGACGGACCTTCCGCCGGCGTGACGATGGTCACGGCGTTGGTATCACTCTTAACCGGGCGTCCCGTCAAAGCAGAGGTCGGGATGACCGGAGAAATCAGCCTGCAAGGGCAAGTGCTCCCCATCGGCGGGCTGAAGCAGAAAGCGCTGGCGGCTCACCGCGCCGGATTGAAGACGGTCATCTTCCCCAAACGGAACGACGCCGACTTGGAAGATGTGCCGGAAGACATCCGCAAAGAAATGACCTTCATCATGGCGGAAACTATTGACGACGTGCTGGCGCACGCCCTAACTTCTTCCAAATCGACAACCACATAAAGGCGCATTTTTCGCCCTCGTCATTTTATACGGATGGCGGGGGCGAAATGCGGTTTTTGGCGCGTAAAACCATATTCCCGATGTTATGGCAACGAATGTGAAATTGCTTGCAGAGTGATTTTGTGATATTATGTGTGTATCAATTGTTAACTTAGGCTGATACGGGAGAGGGGTAAATTAATGGCAGATGCAACCAACACTAAACGAAACAAAATAGTGCCGGACATTGTTGTGGGTCGTTTGCCGCTGTACCTGCGAACACTCATTCGGTTGGAAGAAGAAGGGAAAATCGTCACCTCATCGCAAGAGTTGGCGACCCGTCTGGGGTTCAGTTCCGCCCAAATTCGCAAAGATTTGTCGCATTTCGGCGAATTTGGCAAGCAGGGAACCGGATACAACATCGCGTATCTGATGCAACAACTGAAAAACATCCTGAATTTGGACGCAATGTGGGATGTCGCGTTGGTGGGTGTGGGTGACTTGGGGCACGCGCTGGCGCGCTACGGGCGTTTTGTCCCCAAAGGGTTTCGCATTGCCGCCCTGTTTGATGCCGACCCCCGAAAAATCGGGACGCGCGTCAACGATATTCCCGTGCAGAACAGCGAACACATCGTGGAATCCATCAAGCAAGCGGGCATCAAAATCGCAATTTTAGCCGTGCCGCTGAGCGTCGCTCAAGAGACCGCCGACCGATTGGTCGAAGCCGGTATCCAAGCCATTCTGAATTACGCCCCCACCACTCTGATTGTCCCGGATAATGTGCGAGTTCAAAATATTGACCCTATCGCGCATCTGCAAAAAATGACCTATTATTGCGAACGGTAATCTTCTTCGCAACAAAAAAGCTCCCGTGTTTGGGGAGCTTTTTTTATGGAGTTTCTCATAAACAGCACGCAGGAATGAACCGCAAAGATGTTCTAAATTTTGTCAAATAGCAAGTACATTAACAAC
>CAZMXX010000423.1:0-3524 GCA_964570315.1 uncultured Anaerolineaceae bacterium
AGTTGTCCCGAAAATCGGTAGTGGTGCCGGTTTTGGCGGCGGCGGGACGGTCGAGTTGCAGCGCGCTCCCCTCGCCGAATGCGGGGGCGCGGGCGAGATTATCGCTCAAAATATCGGTGATGAGATACGCCGTGCGGGCATCCATCACCACCTCACCGGGGCGTTGTTCCCGGCGATACAATTCGTTTCCGGCGGCATCCGTCACTCGCAGAATGGTGGTCGGTTCCACCCGATGCCCGCCATTGGCGAAGGCGGCATACGCCCCGGTCAGCTCCAGCAGGCGCACTTCCCCCCCGCCGAGCGTCAGCGCCAGCCCGAAACGGTCGGCGGCATCGAAAGTGGTGATGCCCAGCCGCCGCGCCATCTCGGTCATCGCTTCCAGCCCCACATAATCCAGCACCTTCACCGCAATCAGATTCATACTCTGCGCCAGCGCCTGCCGCAGCAGCACCGGTCCGTGCCACGTGCGGTCGTAATTTTGGGGCACATATGGATTGCCCTCGCGGGTGACGAAGGCTGTGCGGACATCCATCATCATACTGGCGGGGGTCAGGGGGCGATAACCGTACTTTTCAGCGAAGTCGGGGTCGAATGCGGCGGCGTATGTGATCGGCTTGATGGATGAGCCGGGTTGGCGCGGGGCGACGGTGGCATTCACCGCGCCGTCAATCTGCGGGTCAAAATAATTCGGACTGCCGACCATCGCCAGCACGTCGCCGGTGGTCGGTTTCAGCACCACCACGGCGGCATTGCGAACATTTTTGGCGGGCAAACCGTCCTTCGGTTCTGCCAGTTGCGCCAACCGGTACTGCATCGCCCGCCGAGCGCCATTTTGCACGTTCACATCCAGCGTGGTGTAGACCTGCAACCCTTGCGTGTAGATGGCTTCCAGCCCGAAACGGCGTTCCAACTGCCCGCGCACATACATCACAAAATGAGGGGCTTCAATGGGGAAGGGAATGGCGGCGAATTGCAGCGTTTCCCGCGCCGCCGATTGCGCTTCATCTGCCGCCAGATAACCGCGATTGACCATCAGCCCCAGCACATCGCGCTGCCGCGCCCGTGCCGCCGCCGGGTTTTCCAGCGGATTGTATGCCGTCGGGCTTTGCGGCAATCCCGCCAGCAGCGCACATTCGGCGGTGTCGAGCGCGGCGGTGGATTTGCCGAAATAGGTGCGGCTGGCGGCTTCGATGCCGTATGCCAGATTGCCGTAATAAGTTTCGTTCAGATAGAGCGTCAAGATTTGATTTTTGCTGTATTTTTGAGTGATGCGCCACGCCAAGATGATCTCCCGCAGTTTGCGTGTCATGCTGATTTCCGACCGTTCCCGGGGCGAAAAAAGGAGGTTGCGCGCCAACTGCTGGGTGATGGTACTCGCCCCGCTGACGATTTTTCCTTCGCGGAGATTGCTCGCCAGCGCGCGGAACATGGCGCGGGTGTCGAAACCGGGGTTGCTGAAAAAGGTGGCATCCTCGGTGGCGATGGTGGCGTTGACGCACGCTTGCGGGATGTCATCGAGCGCCAGCGGGGTGTGGTAGCCCTGATGCGGGTCGTTGATTTGGTAGAGCAGCACCCCGTTCCGGTCGAAAATATTGGTGGACGGCGCGGACGCACGGCGATAGAGCTGGTCGGGGTGGGGTAAATCCACCAGTAACCGGCGGTACACGGCGAGGATTGTCGCCAATATGAGGATGGCAAGCACAAGAATCAATCGGCGCATGGCTCGTGGCAAATGATGAATGTTGAAAGCTGAATGCTGAATCTACCATCATTATAGCACGGTTTTGCAATATTATGTTGGTGCAAAGCCGACAATTTCCCGTCAGTTTGGGCGTTGGGTTTGCGTATGGTGAGCCGGCTTACAGAAAAAAACGGTTCGATGGGGCAAAATGGTAGTGGTCAAAATCAGAAAATTCAGGAGGAACAGATGGCTTCAAGCGGAAAAAACAGAACGAAACGTGGAAAATCAACGTCCAAAAAACCCCAAACGGGATTAATCATCCTCGGCGTGATGGGCGTGGTGCTGGCGGGCGTGCTGGTGGCGGGGATGTCATCGGTGTTCCGGGTGACGAAAACCGCGCCCGATGATTCCTCCGCCGGGGCAAGTGCCGCTGCGCTCGCCATCGCCGACCGCGAGACCACTTTTCTCGGCGCACCCACCGATGCCGCCGCGCTGGCGAGCGCCGAAACGGGGCAGGTTGGCGTTCCCACGCTGGTGATGTTCCACGCCGATTGGTGACCCGTGTGCCGACGGGCGATGCCTGAGGTCGTGAACCTCGGCGAAAAATATGACGGGAAAATTAATTTCGTGCGCATGAATGTGGATAATCCCGCCAGCAGGAAAAGTTTGCGAACCTACGGCGTGCGCGCAACGCCAACATTTGTGTTGCTGGATGCTAACGGACAAGTTTTAGCAAATATTTCAGGGTATCCGGGCTACAATCAGTTTGTCCAAACGTTTGACCGGATGTTGAACGAAGGGTAGCCTCCGACGGCGAGTGAAAAAGGGGCGCGAATGAAAACGGTTCGCGCCCTTTTTGTTGGCGTTACAGCAAAACTTCCCCCAGTGTGACCGCCGCCACCAGCACGAACAGCACGCCCAGACTGCGTTCCATCACTTTCTGGGGGATGCTGCCGGAAACCAGCGACCCCAACTGTCCGCCGATGATGACGCCCGGCACCGTGAAAATCACCAAATTTAAAACTGTATTGAGCGTGTTGCCGCCCAGTTGAAAAAACTGCACCAAATGCCCACTGGCGGCAACCAGCGCGGTGATAGCCACCACAAACACGCTCGTCGCCACCGAGACGCGGCTCGGCACGCGACACCGTTGCAGCAGAAAATAGGTGTTCAATTCTCCCAGCCCGGTGGAAATCATACCCACGAACAACCCGCCCACCCCGCTGATGAGCCGCCCTTCGGTTTTGTTGCACACCGTGTAGCGGATTTCCTCCCCGCCGGCAGTGGTGAGGGTTGTCTCGGCGTTTTCGCCGCCGTATTTTTCCACAATTAATGCGTCCATGTGCGCCACATCCATGGGGTCGGGGGCGCGCAAAAAGCTGACGGCGATGGCGAACAATCCCACGCCCAGAATAATTTTCAGATAATCCGGCTCAATCGAACCGGCGACCCATGTCCCCACCAATGCCAGTGGAACGGTGACTACCAGCAGGTTTATTCCCAATTTATAGTCGATTAATTTTTTGCGGGTATAGGCGAACAACCCGCTGGCAAAGCCGAAAACTTCCGTAATCAGCCCCGTCCCGATAGCCACTTCGGGTGAGATGCGCAGCCCCAGAATGAAGATGGGTGCAAAAAATGTTGCCCCCCCCACGCCCGACGCCATCGCGATGGTTGCCACGAGTATTGAAACGGGGAACATGTACCAATATTGAAATGTCATTTTTTGCACCTCTTTTTTAGTTGGATGGTGGTTCAAATTTAATGAACCAATAACCAATCTCTATCAGTATCTATACAGGGGTGGTATCAGGCAGGGTGATATTAGCGGAGAAAATCGAAC
>CAZMXX010000424.1:0-3518 GCA_964570315.1 uncultured Anaerolineaceae bacterium
AAATCTTCCAGCGCCGCTTTTTCCGTCACCGTGCCGAGGCGCAACGATTGAAGTATGTCCATCACTTTTCGTTCAACGCTTCAAAAAACGCCAGCACATCGGGCGTGGGGTCGAAATTATCCGCATACCGCGCGGCGAACTCATCCACGGAATAGCGATGCGTCTGCGTGCCGTGCGCCTCAATGGCATAAGTGGCGGTCAGCGTGCCGAGCCGCCCGGCGTCCGCCCATGCCAGCCCGTTCACCAGCCCCGCCATCAACCCCGCGCGGTAGGCGTCGCCCGCGCCGGTGGGGTCGGCGACATTTTCCAGCGCAATAGCGGGAATATCAATCTGCCCCTCGGCGGTATAAATGGTCGAACCCTGTTCCCCTTTGGTGACGATGATGACTTCTGCCATTTGGCGCATCCGGTCAAGGGTCAACTCGGTGCGCTGTTTGATAAGTTCAAATTCGTAATCGTTCACAATCAGAATATGCGCCCCGTCAATACCATCCATCAACTGTTCTTTGGAAAAGAGGGGAATTTGCTGGCTGGGGTCGTACATATAGGGAATGCCGAGCGATTTACATTCCGTCACATAATCTGCCATTGCTTGCGGGGCGTTGGGGGAGATGGTCGCCAGTTTGATGGCGCGATAATCCTGCGCGGCAAATTGGACTCTACCGGAATGTGCCATCGCGCCGATGAAAAAGTTGGCGATTTGGCGGTTGCCGTTATCGGTGGAAACGAAAAAGGATGCGGTGAGCACATCGGAGACGTGCAGCACAGCGGAGGTGTCCACGCCATGCGTCGCCAAATCGGCGATATAGTCGGCGGCATCACTGCCGACGCTCGCCATCAGCAGCGGAGTTTGCTTCAACAGCGCCAAATTGTAGGCGATGTTTCCGGCGGTTCCGCCGCGCTCACGGCGCAGAGAATCAACCAGCACACTGATGGACAGCCGTTCCAATTGGTCGGGCATGATGTAATCAGTGAAACTGCCGTCGAACGACATAATGTAATCGAATGCCATGGAACCGGTCACTGCAATTGTCATATTTCCTCACATAAAAAAAGCCGCAACGCGGCAGAGTGAATGCTCATCTCTCAAAGCGCACGCTTTGCAGGAATTGGCACCGAAGGTTTTTCAACCGGGTTGCCGGGGTTTCAACGAGCCTGTCTCTCCACCCCTCTGGATGAGTGTCCAGAATATTCAACTAAAAAGCACTGAGAATGGTAGCACGGTGTATTTTTTTTGTCAAAAGCATTGTGGCGGATTTTCCGGCGGGGGCATAGGCATTTCGGCGCAGGGGTGGAATGCCGAGCATTCCACCCCTGTTTCGTCTCTTTTTAACGCAAAATTACCGGCAAAAATACACTGTAGGCGTAATTGGCGGGCACACTCAGCGATGAAACGACATTCAGATAATTCAGATTCAAACTGGGGGTATCAAACACAATTTTGAGCGTATGCGCCCCCGCCGTGAGCCGGATGTTGGCGGCGGTGAGATTACCCCACGTTTGCCAGCCGTCGCCGCGCGAGGTGTTCATTGCGCCGGTGATGTCCGTGCCGTCCAATTCGATGTGGATGGTTTTGGTGCCGCTCGCGCCCGATGCGACCCGCGCGATGAGGTCGTAATAATCGGTTTTGGAAACGGTGACATCATACGCCAACCATTCCCCGGCAGCCGTCCAACCGACATTGTATGCGCCGGACGCATCGTTGGTGGATTGAATATCCACATCATCACTGCGATACATGTTGCCGTTGTTGCCGGCGGTGGTATCGTGATAGCCCACGCCTTCCCCGCCCGCGCGATAATCTTCCGCTTCAATGCGTCCGGGCAGTTGAATGGTCGTCGAGCCGCCGGGCGTTGGAGTAGGGGCAGGCGTGCCGGTCGGCGCGGGTGTCGGGGAGGGCGTCGGGGAGGGCGTCGGGGTTGGGGGCGATGCGGTCGGCGTGGGCGTCGGCGTGCCGGATGGCGGCGGTGTTCCGCCGCTGAAGTAGGGGTCGGCGGACCAATAGACGCTCGACGGCGGCACGCGCCCATCGGTTGCGCCATCGAGCCATATCCAACTGATGCCCAATGCCTCGGCATCGTTGGTTACTTTCATATAATCGTTTTCATTCCACCCGCCGATTTCCGTGTTCATGAGCGGGTAGGCATTTTTCAACCCTTGCACGGAAGCAAAATTATAATCCCAATACATGTGCAACCCGACAATGGCATTGTTCCAATTGGCATTAATTTGCAGGTTGTTCTGCAAAATCGCATTCACATTGTTGTCGCGGGCATTTTCCACACTCCACAAAATCAGGGGCGTGTCGGGGGCATCGGCGCGGATGCGCTGGCGCATGCGCTCCTCATATCCCGCCAGCCCGACCCCGGCGCCGCCCGGCTCGTTGGTCACTTCATATATCACATGGGTGCGATTTTTATAACGCGGGGCGATGACGCTCCACCAGTCGGTGGCATCGGTTTCATCCCGCCCGCCCACGGGGTGATAATCAATGATGACATAAAAGCCGTTCTCCGATGCGCGGTCAACCCATTCATCCAAATCGGGGATGACCTGTGCGGCAGTGGGCAAATTACAGTTTGAGCCGCAGCCACCGGGGTAATTCTGCGGGGGACGATACACCAAAACGCGCACCACATTCATGTGGTAATTGTCGCGCAGGTCTGCCCAGAAGGCGGGGTCGTTGCGGGACGCGCGGTCATCACGGCGGGGATTTTCGCCGCGCAGACGCACGCCGGTATCGCCGGTGACGATGGTATTGCCAACCATGCGCGGACGCGGGCGGTCGGTGGGAAGGGAGGGCGAAACGGCGGTGATAGATTGCGACTGATGCACAGGGGCATCGGCGGAGACATGCAGGGCAAACACCAACGACACAGCAATCAGCGCCGTGCCCATTGCGAGCCAAAACAGGATTCGCCTGCCCGTCATCCGCCCATTGGGGAAGAAAAATAATAAGTCCATAATAAAACTCCTAAAATAAATTTGGGCGAAAAAAATTATTCAATTGTTCGGCGGATGGCGGCACATCCGCCCGAAAAAAATTAATACCGCATAAAAAGCAGTGTCAGTGTATCCTCTTTTGAATGATAACGCTTGCCTGAATCCAACTCATCTCCCTACGGTTGCCGTACGTCGCCGCCCCGAAAAACATTGATGGCACTATCAGTATCGCACATAAATGCCCCCGGTGTCAGTAAAGTTTGCATGAAGCTACATTAATATTCTCATCATTTAGACGCACAACTTGAGCCAAAGTTACCCCTCGTCGGGCAATCGTATGGCAAACAATTGCCTGCCGTGAACCAATAATGACCATGCAAACTTCCACACCGGGTGGCTTTGTGGCATAATTTTTGGTATGAAAAAATATCATCTGCCCATACTGCTGCTATTGTTGACCACCCTGTTGGCATGCCAAACACCGGCGCCCCCCGGCGACGCGCTCGACGCAACCGAACCACCCGCCACACTGACCGCCGTGACGGTGGCGCTGGTTGCTTCCCCCTCCCCCGCAC
>CAZMXX010000425.1:0-3518 GCA_964570315.1 uncultured Anaerolineaceae bacterium
GGTTCACACCGATGAGCGGCAAATTTTGCGCCATGGCAATGCCTTTGGCAGCATTCACGCCCACCAGCAGACTGCCCGCCAAACCGGGTCCCCGGGTGACAGCGACGGCATCCAGCGCCGAAAAATCGGTCTCTGCCTGCGCCAGCGCATCACGGATGACGGTGTCAATTGCCAAAATATGCTGGCGCGATGCCACTTCCGGGAACACGCCGCCATACCGGCGATGCAATTCAATCTGCGAGGCGACGACATTCGATTTGATATGCTGACCGTTTTTGATGACGGCAGCGGCAGTTTCATCACACGATGATTCGATTGCGAGAATATTTGTTTCCATCATAAATTATGGGTGCGCAAAAGTGCATTAAATTCACTCAAAATCATGGCGGTCGCGCCCCACACTTTATAGCCATGAATCAGCATATAGGGGATTTTTATCCGCCCCAATTGAGGATGCTCGCGTACTTCCGAATGGCGATTGTGCGGGTCTTGGATGACCAAAACGGGCACTTGCATGATTTCCGCCACTTCCCGCGCATCCGGTCGGAAATGCGGCGCGGCGGCACAATAGCCCACAAACGGGTACACCATAAAATTACTCGGCGGAATATACAATTGAGTCAACGCGCCCAGCACCGAAATTTGGTTCACCGGCACGCCCACCTCTTCCCAAGTTTCACGGAGCGCAGTATTTTGGAACGCCTCTCCCGGCTCGCGCGCGCCGCCCGGCAGGGAAATTTGCCCGCTATGCACGCCGTTGTATTCGGGGCGGCGGGTGAGCACAAAGTGCAGGGCGTTGTTTCGCGGATACAGCAACAGCAGCACCGCGCCTTCGCGGTAATGCGTCGGCATTTCCCGCAGTCGGTCGGCGGGATAACGCCCTTCCGGCGACAGGGGCGCTTGCCCGTCTGCGCCGGGGAGCGGTTGCTGCAATGCCGCTCTTATTTTCTGAATATCGGTCGCGGTCACAGGCATCATCGTTCTCCCCGCACTTCCGCCGCCATTTGCTCGAAGAACATCACCATGAATTGATGACGCCGGCGGGCGATTTTCTTCGCCGCGTCCGTGAGCAATTTATCTTTTAAACGCACCAATTTTTGCTGATATTCCTGAAATGCAGTGTGGACGCCTTCATCGTTTTCAGCCCACAACCGTCCATTGTGATGTCCGCTGAAAGCAAAGGCGCGCGCCACGCCCACCGCGCCGATGGAATCGAGCTTATCGGCATCGTACAAAATTTTTGCCTCAATGGATTGCGGCGGTTTCTCCACCCGAAAACGATGGGTGGCGATGGCGTCGCTCACAGCGCGGGCAAATTCAGGCGGCGAGTCCGCCAGAATTTCCAACGCCCGGCGCGCGCCTTCGGCGGCGTGGTCTTTCCCCGTGCGCGTCTGGTCGGCGCGGGCAATATCGTGCAGCAAAACCGCCGTTTCCAACACCTCAAGATTCACGTCCGGCTCAGATTGGGCAATCAGCCGCGCATTGGACAACACCCGCAGGATGTGGTCAAAATCATGCGCCGCATCATTTTTATAAAATTGCCGCGCCTGCGCGATAGAAATCATGGTCATTTTGTCTCTTCCCGGTTTTTCAGCAGGCGATGGGCTTTAATGGCGATTTGCAAATTCACCCGCGTTTGCGGGTCGTTCAGCGAAACGTCACAGATGGTTTCAATTTGTTTGATGCGGTACGCCAGCGTGTTGCGGTGGATGTGCAAATCGCGGGCGGTTTCGGCGGCATTCCCCCCATAATCCAGAAAGACTTCCAATGTGCGCAACAACTGCGCCCGCTCGGCGCGTTCTTCCGATGCCAGCAGTTGCACCCGGTCGGCGTAGCGATTGCCGTTCCCCGCCTCGGCGGGCAGGTGATACAGCCAGTGGAGAAAGCCAAGATTTTCAAAAAAGAAGATTTTCTCGCCCGCCAGAAGCGCCAATCCGATTTCCAACGCTTCTTTCGCCTGCCGGTAGCTCTGCGCCAGATGCACCACCGTTTGCGCGGCATTGCCCACGCCCACCCGCAAATCGGGCAGAATAGCCAGCAGCGCCGCCCCCAACTTCTGCACCGAAACTTTTTCAGGCAGAATCAAAATCAGATTGGAACCCAACGGCTGCAAAATTGCGCGTTTGGTGTGTTTTCGCACCGCCGGTCGAAGTCTGTCCGTTAAACGCAAAGAGGGCAACGTCCCCGCCGGCGGTTGCAGCAACAACACCCGTTGCGGCTGATGCAAATCCAACCCCAGGCGTTTGGCTTTATCTTCCAGCGCCAGCGTGTGCGGCTGGTCGCTCAACAATTGCGAAACCACATCGGCTTGCAGGCGTGCTTCCGTCTGGCGGATGGCATCTTCCTTCAGCATAATCAACGCGGCGACAATCGCCGCGCGTTCAATCGTCATCGCATCGGATTCATCCAGCGGCACATCGGTGGCGATGAGCCACAAATAGCCGTATACGCGCCGTTCCACCACAATGGGCGAAACGATGCGTTCTTTCGTCATCCCATGTTCCGGAAAAGCACGAACTTTGGTCGGCTTCAAACTCTGATTCAAGCGGTCTAAAATTCCCTGCTCGCGCACAAACATGCGGATGAATTCGGGGGTACCGCCGGTGCGGATGCTTGCCTGCCGCGCCTGGTCAACTTCCCCAAATTCCGCCGACGCGAGCACGTTCAAATCGGGGTCTTCAATGGTCACCGAGCGATTGACCAACTGCGCCAGCGTTTCCGCCAGCTCCTGCAAGCCCGCCCCTTCCAGCACCAGTTGCACCAGCGTTTGGTGAATGTGGTCGGAACGTTTGAGCATGGTGTATTGCTCGCTGATTAATTGTTCATGGATGATGCGGGTGATGTCAACGAAGCGCACCTGACTCGGAATGGTGATGATGGGGAAATTCCAGCGGTTGGCGGTGTCAATCATCACCTGCGGGATTTCCTGCAAAAAATTCCCGCCCACCGAGACAATCAGCCCGCTTATTCCGGCGTGTGCCATCTCGGTGATGAAGGTTTCCTGCGCCGCCGTTTCGCGGGGGATGCCCTGCCCGGTGGTGATGATGAGCTGTTGTCCCCCCCCCACCGCAGACACCACATCGGGCAAATCAACAATGTGCGACCATTCGACGCAGTTGGACAACCCTGCCTCTCCGGCAACAATCTTCGCGGTGGAAAAAATTGGATTTTCGAGTAATTTTTGTACGGTAAACATAGGCTTTTTGTGCATAACTCACAAATTTTCTGCTAGTATATTATGAATCGGAAATTTTAGCAATGTTTTTCTTGAAAATTAATGGCGCATTCGCCGCGCCCTTCAAGTGATGCTATACTTTCCGGCAGAATCAACTGCAAAAAAGGAGATGCTTTTATGCCAAAATTGGGCGCACATATGTCAATCGCCGGCGGGGTGGACAACGCTTTCACCCAAGCCATCAAAACCGGCTGTGATGCCTTTCAGATTTTCACTAAAAACAACAATCAGTGACGCACTCTCCCCGCTAAAGCGGGGGAGCTTCTGAAACTACGCTTTCCCC
>CAZMXX010000426.1:0-3508 GCA_964570315.1 uncultured Anaerolineaceae bacterium
AACGGCCGACATCGCCGCGTAGTTTCCCGCTCAGAGGAAGTTCTACCCACCGCCAAACATGCCTATAAGAGTTTTGTTGCGTATCCCGCCCAAACCAACAAAGTGCTGTGGCAATACAATGCCCAAACCGGCGCATATGAGCGTTTCAACGACGGCGAATTGCAGATTGACGGCGCAACCGAAGCGCCCCTCGCCGCGCAGAATGTCATTATCTATTTTGCCGAACATTTTGAAACCGACATTGTGGAAGACAGCACCGGCGCAACCTCGGTGGGCATCACCCTGAACGGCGAAGGGGAGGCGTGGGTGTTCCGCGATGGAAAATACGTGCGCGGGCGCTGGCGCACCGATGGCACACAAACGCCGGAATTCGTCACCGCGGATGGCGCGCTCATCCCGCTCAAACGCGGGCAAACGTGGATAGAGGTTGTCCCCACCGATTATGAAATTCTGGTGAACGAACTGCCGGAATAAAAAAAAGCCCCGTCACGGCGACGGGGCTTTTTGATGCGCTATATTCTCGGTGGCAAAATGATGTCGTTTGAGCGGGCATTGCGTCCGGCACGGTTTCGCCACAGAAGCGACACCCCGATGACGATGAGCACGATGGGGAACAGGATTTTCCCTGCCAGCGGAATGAAATTCAGCGCGACAATCGCCAGCAAAATCAACGCGGGCCATTTCGCCCAGTCGGTGTTCAGTTTTTCCCGCATCACCCACAACAGCCCGAAGGTTGCCGCAATACCCAACAGCACCAGCGAATCGGTGTTTCCCCAGATGAAATGTTCAATGACATCAATGAACGCCAGCGAGGTGAGAATGCCGCCGGGGATGACCGCCCACCAATAGCGGGTTTGGTTCTGCAAAAAAATCAGCCAGAACGCCAGCGAGAGCGAAAAGAGGAACACGCCGCCGCTCAACGGGCGTAAAAACGGAATCATATCGGTGAATGAACTGCCCGCAATGCCGATGAACACAAACGCGGGAAACAGTATCCACCAATGGCGACGCCGCTGAAAATAATAGCCCACCCCCAGCAATCCGATGCCGCCAAACATTGCCACGCCCAGCAAATCGCCAAATCCCCCCAGCAGATTGAAGTTCTGCATCAGGAAAAACACGCCGAACAATATCAGCACCGCACCCCAAATCACGCCTCGGTTTTTAGTTTGCATAAAATGTAACCCTCACTTTCCATTGCTTGTTTCTATCACACTTTACGCAGAACGAAAGATAAAGTTGCGGCTATTTGGTTTTTTCCAACAGACTGAGGAGGTAATTATTGGGGACTTTTTGGGTGGATTGAATGTGTTTTCGCTTTTTGAGCCAGCGCCACACGCCGAACACGCCCGCTATTTGACCGCGCAAGCGGGCGCGAGCCGCCTCACCGCGCCAGGCGCGCAGCGCATCCCACGCGATGCGCAGTTGGGCTTTGATGATTTTCGCCCGGTGCTGCCGCCACACGGCACTCGGTACCGATTTCGCCAGCACGAAAATGGTGTTCCGCCCGGTATAATAGCTGGCAATCGCGCCGCCGCCGGTGGCGCTGAGCTTGTGATACACCACCGCATCGGGCGCAAAAACACACCGATATCCCGCCAACTGCGCCCGCCAGTTCAAATCAACATCTTCGCAATACATGAACAGGTCTTCATCAAACCCGCCGATTTTGTCGAGCATGGTGCGGCGATACGCCACCGCCCCCCCGCACCCGCCAAAAATGAAAGTATCGTCATCAAACTGCCCGACGTCCTGTTGCCACACCCCCCGATTGACGGGGATGCCATCGTCGCCGAACGCATCCCCCGCCGAATGGATGGTGTCGCGGCGGTCGAAGAGCATCATTTTGCTGGCAACCATCCCCGCCGAGGGGTAATCGTGCAGGGCGTTCACCAGCGCCGCCGCCCAACCGCGCTCAACTTCGGTGTCGTTGTTCAGCGGAACGATAATCTGCCCGGTGGCGACGCGGATGCCGCGATTGAGTGCGCCGGTCAGCCCGATGTTTTCCGGCAATTCTAAAATTTTCACCCACGGATAGCGTTCACGGGTCAACGACAGGGACGCATCCGAAGAGGCGTTATCAATTAAAATGGTTTCAATTTTGGGATAGGATTGGCGCGCCAGCGCATCGAAGCAGGTGGGCAGATGCGCGGCGCCATTCCAATTGGGAATTAATACCGAGATGAGGGGGAGCGGTTGAGCCATAATGGTGCTTTACATCCCGAAAGCGTCTTTCACCCGGTCGAAAAAGCTTTTTTCGCGCTGGGGAACCACTTCGCTGTCGAGCGTTTTTCCGAGTGCCAGCAGTAAATCGCGCTGCTGTTTGGTGAGATTGGTGGGGGTGCGCACTTGGAAAGTCACGACCATATCGCCCCGCCCGGCGTTGCTGCCGTCGCGGCGCAGTTTTGGCACGCCCAGCCCGCGCAGGGTGATGGTGTCTCCGGTTTGAATACCGGCGGGGATGGTGTGTTTTTTCGTGCCGTCCAGCGTCGGAATCTCAATTTCGTCGCCGAGCGCGGCTTGGGCGATATTGATGATGAGTTCGAGATGGATGGTGTTGTCCACCCGCCGGAAATGGCGGTGCGGTTTCACGCGGATGACCACATAGAGGTTGCCCGGCGGTCCCCCGCGCGAGCCGCTTTCGCCCTCCCCTGCCAGCCGAATTTGGTTGCCGTCGTCCACTCCGGCGGGGATTTTCACATTCAGGCGGCGATATTCCAGCGTTTTCCCTTTGCCGTGGCAGCGGTGGCACGGCGTGGTGATGATTTCGCCGTTGCCGTTGCAGCGCGGGCAGGTGCTGATGTTGATGAAGAAGCCCGCCTGCCGCCGAACTTCGCCCGTGCCGTTACAATCGGGACAGCGCAACGGTTCGGTACCGGGTTCTGCGCCGTTGCCGTTACAGTGCGGACACGTTTCCTGACGGGGAATTTCGATTTCTTTGTCCATCCCGAAGATGGCTTCTTCAAATTCCAGCGTCAAATCGTAGCGCAAATCGGAGCCGCGGCGCGGACCGGTGCGACTGCGGCGCGAGCTGCCGCCGAACCCGAAGCCGAAGCCGCCGAAAACCTCCTCGAAAATCTCGAAAGGGTCTCTCCCGGCGGTGCTGAAGCCGCCGAAACCGGCGTTGCCGCTCACCCCCGCATGCCCGAAGCGGTCATACGTGGCGCGTTTCTCTTCATCCGACAGCACTTCGTAGGCTTCGTTGATTTCCTTGAATTTCTCTTCGGCGTCGGGCGCATCACTCACGTCGGGGTGATATTTTCGCGCCAATTGACGGTATGATTTTTTTATCTCGACTGCGGAAGCGTTGCGCTGAACGCCCAACACTTCATAATAATCACGTTTGCTCATAATTTTTACGCTTCTTCAAATTGTCCGTCAATCACATCTTCTTCGCCATCTTTGTCGGCAGCGTCTCCATTGGCATCCGGGGCGGTGGCGGCGGGCGCTTCCTGCGCGTATATTGCTTCCCCGATTTTCTGCATGCTCTGTTGCAATTGCGCAACTG
>CAZMXX010000427.1:0-3508 GCA_964570315.1 uncultured Anaerolineaceae bacterium
GCCGAAAATTATCGGCATAGCCATCGTCGAATGTGATGAGGGCGGGGTAGGGGGGGAGCGACAGCTCGCCGCGCAGCCACGCCGTCACATCATCAATGGAAACTACATTGTACCGGCGGCTGAGATACGCCATTTGCGCGGCGAATTGGGCGGGGGTGGCGCTCACATTCGGCGCGAAGGTGTCGAAGCCGGGCGCGTGCGGGTCGTCAATGCGATGGTACGCCAGCACGGTCAGTTTTTGGCGGTTGGCGACGCGGTGCAGGGCATCGAAAAATCGCAGGCGGAAAAACAGGTTTATCAGATGAGAGGGTTTCAGATGGTTCATAAAATGGCTCAACGCAAAATTTTCCTTCTCAGTATACGGCGTTTCGTCAAAAAAATAAAGAAAATTATTGTGCTCCCGATGATGGTGGTGTATTTTGTCAGTTCTGAAAAGGCGCTGATTCTCTCTGATGTGCGGCGGTGGGTGGATGTGGAATTGGTGGATGAAGCACACGATACATCTGACCTCAGTAATTTGCTGACCCTGCTGGCGCTGTACCGAGAATTTCGCAACCTGTACTATTTTCGGGCGTTCAAAGGCAATCTGGCGGGAATACTGGCAGCATATTTGACGCGAGTGTTTTTCCATCCTGAACCGACGCTGTTCATTCGTCAGGCATCTGATATTGGGCGCGGGCTGTTCATTCAACATGGCTTCAGCACGGTCATCAATGCCACCATCGGCGAACAATGCTGGATTAATCAGCAGGTTTCCATCGGGTATAATGACGAAACCGGACGCACGCCGACGCTCGGCGATGATGTGCGCATCGGGGCGGGGGCGAAGGTGCTGGGCGATATTTCGCTGGGGGACAATGTGCGTGTCGGCGCAAATGCGGTGGTGGTGAAAGATGTGCCCGCCAATTGCACGGTGGTTGGTGTGCCGGCGTATATTGTGAAAAAAGATGGCGTGCGGGTGACGGAAAAATTATGAGACGACGAAAGTTATTTCGCGGGTTGGCAATAATTTTTATGGGGCTGATATTTCTCTCCGTGCCGCGTGCCGCCTGCGCCCAAACCGAAACCTTCCCCTTCTGGTTCGATTTGATTCCTACATTGGCAGACGGGCGCATCACGGTGCGCATTGATATTTCCAACCGCGCCGATTGGCGCATTGACGATGTGACCATCACCGTGCCCATTCCCCCCGGAACCCGCTTCGATGCGGCGCAGGTGCTGCCCGTCAATCGCGTGTCGGTGACGGACGGGGCAGTCACCATCCGGCTGGCGGATGTGTACAATTACGCCGGGGGAAATTCGTTCACGCTGGCAATCACCGACCCGCACCAAACGGTGTTCCCCCTGTCCGCCACCGTGCACTGGAACGGCGAGCGTCCCGGCAGCGAAACCATCGCCCTGCAACCCTTCGACATCACCCGCGCCCCGCTCGGCTGGCAGCCCGCCGCGCCCCGTCTGCAATTGCAGGCAAAAGCGGTCACCACCGCCGATGGCACGCTGACCCTTTCGATTTTCCCCAAAGCGACCGACAAAAATTTCCGCATGTGGGATGTGCGCATCAGCGTCCCCGTGCCGGACGGGTTGACTTTTGTATCGGCGGATGCGCCCCAGCCTTTTTCGGCGGGTTTCGACGGGCAGACGGTGGTTTTTTCGGCGATTGAACTTCCCCGGCTGGTCGATTTCCCCCCGCTGGCGGCGACCTTCACGCTGAAAAAACCGGCAGCGACGATTGCCGCTCGCATTTGGGCGCAATGGACGAACGGTCCCCGCGACCCCGTGCATTTGGGCAATTTCTCGGTGCAGTATGTGGACACCGGCGTTTCCGAACCGCTTCCCCCCGCGACAGAAATGTTTGCGCTGGATGCGACCATCGCCGCGCCGAACATTCCCCAACTCACCGTGTTTGACCGCACGGGCGATGTTCCCTTTGCACCGTATGATTTGCAGGCAGTGTCATTTTATCAATATGAAAACGGGACGAAACTTGTTTTCCGCACCGCCGAAAACCCTGCCGCGTCGGTGGAATTTTCACTGTACATTGATGGTGATTGCGACCCGAATACGGGCGCGGCGGTTCACGGGCTGGGGGCGGAATATCGGCTCAACTTCCCCGCCCATGCCACCCGCGCGACCATTGTGCCGTGGCACGCCGCCGCGGGAGATTGGGACTGGGATGCGGGGGCAGAACAATCGGCGGGGGTGCAGGAGAATGTGGTCACCATTGCTTTTCCCTACAATGCGGTTTCGGCGGGACAGCCGTTTTGCTGGGTGGTGAGCGGCAAAGATACCACCACCGACTATTTTCCCGATCCGCCCCTTGATTGGATTCCCGATGAAGCCGCGCCGGATTTGAGCCGCTATCAGCTTGCCCCGCCCATGTTCAGCGGCGCGCAGGGAAAGATTGCCGTGCCGTTGTTCAATTCGGCGGGCTTTTATGACGTGTATCTTTTCGGGGCATTTTCCGGCGCGGGATTGGCGCAAATCACCTATGCCCGCCAGCCGAATTTTGCGGCGGATGGGCGCACGCTGCTGGTGAACCATCAGCAGTTTTCGGCGCAAAATCGATTCTCGTACACCTTTTTCGACGGGCGGCGGGTGACGTTTGTCTTCAAAAATTTCAACGCCGCCGAGAAAATTTTTGAATATTCCGTGGCGCGGAAAACAGAAACGTTGGCGAGTGTGGACGCGCGCGACGCCTTCCCGTTTTACAATCCGCAGGGAACCGAATTTGTGTTCAGTTCGGTTGCGCCCGCCGGGGCAACGTCGGACGCGCCGTTTTTGGCGATTCGCCCCGCCGGAACGCCCCCCGAACCGGATGGCGCGTCGTATCGGGTGCTGGCATCGCAGGCAGCGCCGGACGGCGTGCGCGGGCATTTTCCGGTGTGGACGGACGGCGGCGCGATTGCCTTCAACCCCTGCCTGCCCTCGTCTCTGCGGGTTGATTGCGGCATTTATGCGCTGGATGCCGCCGCTGACACCGCGAGCGCGCACCCTGCGGCGGCGGTGCAATTGACCACCGGCGCGAGCGACATTCCGGCAGATGCCGGCGGCGGGCGCATCGCTTTTTCCTCTCGCCGAAATGGGGATTGGGAGGCGTATGTCATGCGCAATGATGGCTCGGCGGTGAAAAATCTATCCAACGCGCCTGCCGCCACCGACGGCTTGCCCACCTTTTCTCCCGACGGGCGCTGGGTTGCCTTCGTCTCCGACCGCGACGGGGCGTGGGCGGTGTGGGTGGTTCCGGTGACGGGCGGCGAGCCGCAAAAAT
Organism: uncultured Anaerolineaceae bacterium; assembly: GCA_964570315.1. Lineage (GTDB taxonomy): Bacteria > Chloroflexota > Anaerolineae > 4572-78 > 4572-78 > JANTHQ01. The sequence continues at coordinate 3,269 of CAZMXX010000427.1, forward strand.
TATTCGCCCTGCCCGATAAAGACCCGTGGGGCACGGGCGATTTGGCATGGTATTTTGAGCGGATGTCATGGTCGCCATAAAAATCAACCGCATAATTTTGGGGATGGTGTTGCTGGCGCTGGGGATGTTTTCCGTTTCCGTGCGGGCGCAATCGGCGGGGGAAATTTTTGTGGCGCTGAATGGCAGCGACATTGCCGGCGACGGTTCTTTCGGCAACCCGTACCGTACGCTGTACCGGGC
>CAZMXX010000428.1:0-3501 GCA_964570315.1 uncultured Anaerolineaceae bacterium
CTTGTTACCTCTATTATACGCCAGGTGTAACCCTTTTTAAATTGATGCCTATGGGGCGCAGAATATTGCGCCCCTGTTTTTATTCGTTGTACTCTTTCTCCGTTTCAAATTCCGCACCGGCAGCATCCGCCTCCACGTCGCGCCCTTTGGGAAGCGTTTTGGAAAACTCGCGGTAAAATTCGTGCTGAATCACCAGATTCATGATTTCGTTCGTGCCCGTCCAAATGGTGATGAGCCGCACGTCGCGCAGTAGTTTTTCCACCGGGAAGATATTGGTGTAGCCGATGCCGCCCAACACCTGCATGGCATGATTGACCACTTCCCACGCCGTTTCGGTGGAGAATTTTTTCGATTCCGACACCAGCCGTCGAATTTTGCCCGCGTCGCCCCCCGCTTCGATGGTGTGCGCAGTGGCGAAATTCAACGCGCGCGCCGCATCCAGCAGCGTCAGGCTATCCGCAATTTTGAAGCTCACCGCCTCAAAGCGCCGAATCTTCTGCCCGAACGCCCGCCGCCGATCGGCATACCGGGCGGCAATTTCGATGGCGGCGCGCCCCATGCCAATTGCCGCGCCCGCCGAGGTCATCCGCTCCGGTATCATCATCTGGTTGAAAACCGCCGTGCCATTGCCGATACCCGCTTCCCCGCCGAGCACATTTTCGACGGGCACAGGGGTATCTTTGAACACAATCCTGCCCGTGCCGCCGCCGCGCGTGCCCATCAACCCGTACACGTGCGCCACATCCACCCCGGCATCCCGTTCCACCAGAAAGGCGGTCATCGCTTTTTTGGGGTCGTCAATCCCCTCCACTTTGCCGTAAATCAGAAACAAATCCGCCCCTTCCGCACCGACCACGAAACGTTTTTCGCCGGTCAGGTAAAATGTGTCCCCTTCGCGGCGGGCGCGAGTGGTGGCGGCAAAAAAGTCCGACCCGCCGCGCGGTTCGGTCAACCCTTCCGCCACGCCGAGCGTCCCGGCAATCATCGGTTTGAGATATTTTTCTTTCTGCGCTTCAGTGCCGAATTTGTCAATCGCCTCGCCGACGATGGAGACCAGCGAATACAGACAGCCCAGCGACGTCCCCAGCACGCCGACTTCCTCCAGCGCCACCATTTCCGACATCCACGGCAAGCCGCTGCCGCCGTATTTCGGGGCAAAGCGCAAACCGAGCACGCCTCGCCGCCCGGCTTCTTCCAAAAATTCCTGCGGATACCGCACTTTGTCGGCATCCATATCGAGCAATAATTGACGCGGCACAGATGCGACAAATTCCTGCATTTTTTCACGGAGTTTCAGGTCATCATCACTCAACATCGCTTGAATGGACATAGTTTTCTCCTGTACCTTTATCGCAGGGGCGCATCGCTCTGCGCCCCCACGGCTATTTTGCGAATTGCGCGCGCAGAGCAACTTTGTTGATTTTACCCGCACTGGTCAATGGAATATCTTCCACAAATTCAAACGCATCGGGGATCCAGTAGCTGGCAATGGTGCCATCGGCGACTTTGGGCTGCAAAAATTCGCGCAATTCATCCGCCGAAACTTCGCCGACCGGTTTCACCACCGCCACCGGACGCTCGCCCCAACGTTCATCCGGGCGGGCGATGACCGCCACGATGCCCACCGCCGGATGTTCCGAGAGCAGGGCTTCCAGCATGCCGGTGGGAATCCACTCGCCGCCGCTTTTCACCGCGTCGCGCTCGCGGTCTGCCACATACAGCCCGCCATTGGGATAGAAAACGCCCAAATCGCCGGAGCGGAACCAGCCGTCAATATACGCTTCGGCGGTGAGTTCCGGCTCTTTGTAATAGCCTTCCGGCAACCACGGACTGCGAATCCACACCGTGCCGACCGTCTGCCCGTCGTGCGGAACCAAAGCGCCCTGTTTGTCGCGCACTTCCACCTCCACCATCGGCAGGGGGCGCATCCCCACCCGCAGCCATTCCAGCGCCTCCGGGCTGTCGAGGGCAACATCTTCCGGCACAACCGAAATCGCCGTGGCGAGCTGGTCGGAGCCGCCGTAAATCAGGCTGAATTTCACGCCGCGGCTATCGGCAGCTTTTGCCAAACCAGAAGTGAGCGGACTGCCGCCGGTCAGCACTTTCACATTGCCGAAATCGGGCTGTTCGAGCAGCATGTGCAGTTGGGTGGGAACCATATTCAGCGCCGTCACCCCTTCCTGCCGGATGAGCTTCGCCTGCTGTTCGGGCGGCGCTGCACCCGCCAGCACCAATTTCGCGCCGATGTACGCCGGGAAGAACGCCATGCCCCAGCCATGAATGTGGAAGAACGGAACCAGCGGCATGAACACGTCGCGGCTGTCAATCCGCGCGCCGGTTTGGTGCAACGCCAAATGGTGGAAGAGTTGCAATGCCCCCAGCAGGATTTTCTTGTGCTGGTAGCGGATCCCCTTCGGTTTCCCGGTGGTGCCGGTGGTGTAAAAAATGGAGAAAATATCGGTATCCTGCACTTTATCCGCGTCGGGCAATTCGCGGGCATCCCCCGCCGAAACCAAATCCTCATAGCGATGCGCCCGCGCCACATCCGGCAACGGGTAATCGGGGTCGTCGCTCATCACCACCCAATTGGGGAATTTTTGCGTCAGCGGCTTCACCGCCCCCATAAAAGTATCCGAAACGAATAGCCATTCATCGGCGGCGTGAACCATGCTGTATACCATCTGCTCCGGCGACAGGCGGAAATTGATGGTGTGCAGGGTCGCCCCCAGCATCGAAAGGGCGTAGTGCAGCTCGAAAAATCGGTGGGTGTTCACATCCAGCACGCCCACCATCGTGCCCGCACCGATGCCCAATTCGCGCAGGCTGTTCGCCAACCGCAACACCCGTTCATACAATTGCGCATAGGTCAATCGGGTGTTGCCAGAAACCACCAACTGGTCGGGATTGGTTATCAACGTCCGCCGAATGACTTCATGAACCACATATTGCCTCACTTGTCACCTCCTTGGTATTCAGTGATAAAAATATAGTTTTTTCGAGTGGAACTTCTTCTATGGGGAAATTGTAGCACCAATGAATTTTATACGCAAAAAGTTAGAAAAATTCGCGCCAACAACAAAAAAGGTCTGCTATTGGGACAGACGCGAGGATAATACCCCGCGTCTGTGTTTACGCTATGTTATGAAACTATCTGTTATTAGCAACTTACGGCAGCTTCCCACCGTATTGCTCGTATGTTGCCAATGCACGTTTGATAATGTCGATTTCGCGATTTGTCAGAGTATGGTCAAGGTAACGCTCTCCAGACATTCGCACTTGCACAACATCTGCGTTTACGATGTCCATTAAAATTTGCGGGTCATCAATCAATTTATCATAACTTTCAAGCACTCTCCCACCACCAAAAACATCTGTTGTAAAGTCTTGATATCTATCAACTGGAATGGTTTGAGTTTCCCCATCAATTAAGAATGTAATTTTATCAGTAAGTCAACTACTACCGGCTGGAAGCCGGTAGCTTGAAACCGCGACTGGAAGTCG
>CAZMXX010000429.1:0-3499 GCA_964570315.1 uncultured Anaerolineaceae bacterium
TCAGCCGCGAGGCGTGGCGGGGTTCGGCGGGGGTTTGGGCGATGAGTTCGGGGGGGAGGGTGTAATCGAAGGTTGATAGTTTCATAGTTTGGTTCCAGGGTTGCAGGGTTACAGGGTTGCAGGGTAGCAGGATTGCAACTTTGTGACCCTGCTACTTTGCTACTTTGCTACTTTGCATCATTTGTTCAAAAATCGAATGAGCAGATTCAGCACCACGGTCAGCACGATGCTGAGGATGATGGACGTGGCGATGGGGAAATAGACCGACACATTCCCGCGCCGAAAGCTGATGTCGCCGGGCAGGTGTCCCAGCCACGGGAAGAGCTTTCCGCCCAGCAGAAAAAACGCGCCGATGAGCGCGATGAATCCACCCAATATTAAAAAGAGTTTACCAATTGATTGAAAGTCCATCATTTCAAGTTGCGAATGACGAATTGCGAGTGACGAATGAAATACCGTCCGTCACTCGTCATTCGTCACTCGTCATTCGTCATTCGTCATTCGTCATTAAAAGAGTGTCGGTTGTGCGCCGTCGTCGGGCGCGGTGTATCCCAGATGGTTGTACGCCCGCGCAGTTGCTTTCCGCCCGCGCGGGGTGCGCTCCAAAAATCCGAGTTGCAGCAGATACGGTTCCACCACATCCATCACCGTGCTGCTATCCTCGCCGATGCTGGCGGCAATGGTGTCCAGCCCGACGGGACCGCCGTTGAATTTGTCAATAATGGCGTGGAGGACTTTTCGGTCCAGCACATCCAGCCCGAGCGGGTCAACTTCCAGCATCATCAACGCTTCGTGCGCCACCTCCGCGGTGATGACCCCATCCGAGCGCACTTCGGCGAAATCGCGGGCGCGTTTGAGCAGCCGGTTGGCGATACGCGCCGTGCCCCGCGCGCGGTTGGCAATTTCCATCGCCCCGTCCGCTTCAATGGGCACGTTCAAAATTGCGGCGGAGCGGATGACAATCTGCGCCAGTTCTTTCGGCTTATAAAATTCCAGCCGGAACACCGAACCGAATCTGTCCCGCAACGGCGACGCCAGCAACGACAGGCGAGTGGTCGCCCCCAAAATGGTGAAGCGCGGCAGTTTGAGCCGGATATTCCGCGCGCTGGAACCCTTGCCGATGATGATGTCGAGCGCGAAATCTTCCATCGCCGGGTAGAGAATTTCTTCCACCGCGCGGCTCATGCGGTGAATTTCATCAATGAACAGAATATCGCCGCGCCGCAAATTGGTGAGGATGGCGGCTAAATCGCCGGGACGCTCAATGGCGGGACCGGAGGTGATTTTCAACCGCGTGCCCATTTCGTGGGCGATGATGTTCGCCAGCGTGGTTTTGCCCAACCCCGGCGGACCGTACGCCAAAATATGGTCGAGCGGCTCCTCGCGCAGTTTGGCGGCTTCAATCAAAATGCGGATGTTCGCTTTGACCGGCTCCTGCCCGAAATAGCCGTCCCAGCCGGTGGGGCGCAAGCTCTGTTGCAGCTTTTCTTCCGATGTGTTTTCCTGCGGCGAAATCGTTCGGTCTTCCATGATGAGGCAATTATACCACAGGGGCGCAAAACGTAAAACGCGGTGTGTGCCCCTTTGCCCACATAAAAATCAGGGCGACCACAAAGATCGCCCTGACGGAAAGCCATCATTCAATATTTGATGAGACAGCAAGGGTTATTTCAAAACCAGCGGCAGATAAACGGACACACTATACGCCGGTGTAACCTCAATGGTGATGGTGTCGGTGAGGGTGCTGACCGCGTTTGATGCCGTCACCACGACGGTGTATGTGCCGACGGCGGCGTAATTGTAATCTGTGCCCATCGCCGGAGTTGTGCCACAATATTGGCATGTCTCGCCATTGCCAAAATCCCAATCGTACCGCACACTTGAACCGGCGGTGATGCTCGCCTGCAAGTTGGGGTCAGTGCCCAACGCTACCGGGCTGGTGCCGGTGACACTCAACCCGGCGACGGGTTCATCATTGATGACGACCGTGGTGGTCGCCGTTTGCGAGCTGACCGAGTTCGATGCCGTCACCACTGCGGTGTATGTTCCGGCGGTGGCGTAAGTGTGCCCGGTGGTCTGACCGGCACCGCCGCTGCTGCCATCGCCGAAATTCCAAGCGTATGAAACGTTATATCCATTGGTGATGGTAGCGGTAAAATTAACGGTTACGCCCGTCAAAGCAGGGCTATCGTTGACGGCAGTTAACCCCTGCACGGTCACATCGCCCACGTTCAGCGTCGCCGAGGAGGTATTATCCGTTTGCCAACCTTCATTGGTGGCATTAATTTGGGCGGTGTTGACAAAGGTTTGTGCCGGCAACCCATTGCTCAATACCCCGGTGATGGTGATTGTGCCGCTGTCTCCCACGTTCAAATCGGCGACATTCCAGACATAACTGATTGTCCCCGTCGGGGTGATGGTTACGCCACTGCTGCTGTATGAAACGTTGGTCACAGAGATGGGAATTTCATCGGTAATCACCACGCCGAAAGCGGGAATCACGCCGTGATTGGAATAGGTGAGGGTGTATGTGATAGTGTCGCCGGGGTTGGCGGTATCGGGCATAACGCTTTTGCTGATGCTCAAATCGGGGGTGACAACCAGTTGGTACACGTATGCCCGCCCTTGATTGCTGTTTCCATTTACATCGGCATAGGTATCACCGATGGCGATGGTGTTGGCGTCAATTGCCGCACTGACGCCAAACACGGCGGCGGTAGCATCTGATGATTCCCACACGCCACTGAGCCCCCAATTGTCGGCGCCCCCTTCGTTCCGGTCGAAGACAAAGGCTTTGCCGGTGCTACCGGCATAACGGGAACTCACCACAATCGTGTCACCACTGATGGACGCAGCGGCGTTAACCCAATCGCTTGCTTCCAATATGCTCGGAGCGAGGGTGGTGATTAATCCCCAATTGTCCGCACCGCCTTGATTGCGTCCGAACACATAAACTGCGCCGGTATTGGTGACGCCATCCGGTGCGGCGTAGGGCGCTGTTACAGCGGCAATATCGCCGTCAATTGCCACCGAATATCCGAATCTGTCATCGGCATCACCCTGTGTCAGGGTTATCACCTGTCCCCAGTTGTCCGCACCGCCCTGATTGCGATAGAAGATATATGCCACCCCCTGCTGACCATTGCCGCCGGGGTCTGCGTTATATGCGCCCACAATGGCGGTATCACCGCTGAGGGCAACTGAAATACCAAAATAATCTTGCGCTACCCCATCTGAAGCGGTCAGTTCCGTCACTTGCCCCCATGTATCTACACCACCCTGATTGCGCTCGAAGATATATGCCGCGCCCTGATTATTATTTCCTCCCACCTTATGCCCGGGCGCGCCAACAATTGCCGTATCGTCATTCAATGTCACCGCTGTGCCGAAATAATCTTCTTTACCACCGTCAGGTGCATTCAGTTCTGCCACTTCTCCCCAGTTGTCTGCGCCATCCTGATTACGCTCGAAAATGTATGCCGCGCCGGCGTCGTAATAA
>CAZMXX010000430.1:0-3492 GCA_964570315.1 uncultured Anaerolineaceae bacterium
TGTCAATATCGCCCTGAATGAATTGGAACATTTTGAAATTCAGTTCCGAGGCGCGTTGAGCGGTCGGTTCGGGGTAAAAATCGTCCAGCCGGTCGCCCGTTTCCCAGCCGCCTTCGGTCATCATTATCGGCAGGGGGGATAACCCCGCTTGCATCACCAAATGATGCCAGTATTCATACGCCCGGAAACAAGTGTGGTCTTTTAAAATGGTGATGGTCGGGTCTTTCTGTTGCAGCCGTCGCTGATTCACCTGTGCGCGGGTGGCGTTGTGCCACACAAATTCGATGGTTTCCGCATCCGTCCAAAAATCGGGCTGCCCCTGTTTCAGCCATTCTTCTTCCGTCACCGGGTCGCCGAACATGCGCACGCGGTCATTGGGGTAATTGAAGGGGCGACCCTTGCCGTAATTGTGCAGCGAAATCCACATCCCTTTTTCGATGACGGCTCGCCCGTCGGGTTGTGCCAGCAGAATTTCGATGGGGTTGCGGGGTTCGTTGGGTCCCACATTGAATGCCACCAGCGCGGGGAAGCCGCCCATCGCCTGAATGCGGTGGGCATCGTAGAGCATATTTTTCACCACAATTTCTTCCCACTGCGGCGGGCGGCGCGAACCTTTCCATTCCACGTCGGCATCGGGTTCGTTGTTCGTTTCAAAATAGCGCGCGCCCAAATTTATCAGCCGCTCGATGGTTTTTTCGGTTGCCCCGCCGAGCCGGGTGGGGTTTTTGCTGATGAAGCGGCAGACGGGCATCACTTCGATGTCCACCAGCCGTTTGACCAGCGCCTCGGCGTTATAATCGGTCGGCACATTGATTTTTATCCATTTGAAACCCAATGCCAGAATGCGTTTCTGCCATTTCAGCCAATCTTTGCGCCCCCATTGGTATTGGCTGGGCGACCAGTGGATGCCGCGTCCGCTGTCGGCGGGGGGGCGGGGATATTCGCTCAATTTCATGCTAACCTCCGGGGCAAGCTACGGATGATTTCGGGTTCAATGAAATTGTACATCAATTTTCATTGACGGTGAAGTGCAGATGGGTATAATTGAAGGTACCACCATCAGACAGGGAGCGAGACATGATTTCTGCCAAATTGACGGCACTATTGCGCGAAACCGTCGCGGCGGGCGGGCGCATCACCGCGCTCACCGGCGCGGGCATTTCCGCCGAAAGCGGCATTCCCACTTTTCGCGGCGCGGAAGGCTATTGGACGGTCGGTTCGCGGGAATATCACCCGCAGGAAATGGCGACCTTCGGCATGTTCCGCCGCCAGCCGTGGGAGGTGTGGCGCTGGTATCTGTATCGTCGCGGTGTGTGCCGCCGTGCCGAGCCGAATGCCGGGCATCGGGCGCTGGTGACGCTGGAGTGGGCGCTCGGCGACCGGTTTTTGCTGATAACCCAGAATGTTGACGGGCTTCATCTGCGGGCGGGAAATTCGCCGGCGCGCACCTTCCAGATTCACGGGAATATTGATTTTATGCGCTGTGTGTCGGAATGCACCGACGAGATTTTCCCCATCCCCGACGGTGTTTGGCTGGCGGAAAAATCATCCCCATTGCCCGCCGGAATTGAAGACGTGCTGGTGTGTCCCCGGTGCGGTGAAGTGACCCGTCCGCACGTCCTCTGGTTCGATGAATATTATGACGAAATCCACTACCGCTATCAATCCTCGCTGCACGCCGCTTCCCACACCGATTTGCTGCTCGTGGTCGGCACATCGGGCGCGACGAACCTGCCGTTGCAGGTGGCGCAATCGGTGGGCAGTCGCGGCGGGATGATTGTGGATGTGAATGTGCGGCAAAACCCCTTTGGCGATTATGCGGTTGACCACGGCGGCTTTTTTGTGCAAGCGCCCGGCGGCGAAGTTTTGCCGGAAATTGTGGCGGCGCTGGTGTCGGGCAATCAATAGCGAATGGTCACAGGCGTGCCGATGTCCACCCAGTTGTACAATATTTCCGCGTCCGCCAAACTCAGAATGATGCACCCGTATGAGACTCGCTGACCCAAATATCCGTCCCACAGTGTGTACCCGGTGTTGCGTACGGTGGGCAGGGCGTGGAATCCATTTTCCAGCGGTCCCGCCCAATAGATGCCCAGCCAGTAGGGCATATCCAAATCCCAGGTGCTGGCATATGCCATCGGAATTTTATCCAAAATCTGATAATGTCCCGGCGCGGTGTCGCGTCCCGGTTCGCCGGTAGAAACAAGGAATGAATTTATCAGCACGCCGTTTTGATACAGATAGGTGCGCTGGTCGGAAATGTCCACCACCACCTCTTTGCCGGATGATGCCACGGGGACGGGGGTGGCGGTTGGCGGTGGCGTGGTTGTCGGGTACGGGGTCGGGGTGATGGTCGGCGTTGGGGTGGGTGTGGGCGGATGCAGCAGCAGATACACCTCCGCCGCTTTTTTGCTCGCTTCGGTGGCGGTGGGCAGCACTTCCGAGGCGCGCCGGTACGCCAGCAGCGCCGTTTCCAATTCGTTTTGATGCGTTTTCATCAGCCCGAAATTGAAATAGGTGCTGTAAAGAATTTCATCCACGTAGGGATAGCCGGGGTCGGTGGCGAAGATGGTTTCAAACACGTTGGCGGCGTCTTCCCATGCGGCTTGCTGATACAATTTCGCGCCCGATTGGTACAGCTCGGCGAGTTTGGCTTCCGTTTGTGCCGTTTCATGCGCCGGGAAAATGGCGGCGGCGGTCTTAAACGCTTCTGCCGCCGCCGAAAAATCACCGGCGTCACGCCAGGCGATGCCGTCGGCAAAATACAACTGCGCCAATTCCGACGCAACTTCCGTATTTTGCGGGGATAAATTGTGCATGGTCGTCAATATATTGCGCACGGCGACGGTATCGCCCTCGGATTTTGCCGCCGCAAGTTGTGCCTGCAACGCCGTCCATCGTTCCACTGCGGATGGGACGGGTGTGGTCTGCACGGGGGTGGAAAAGGCGGCGCGCACCAGCGGAATGGCATTCGTCGCGCTCATTGCGCCGATGACCAGCACCGCGATTGCCAAAATACTCGCCGGAACGAGCCAGCGCCAGCGTCGCTTCGGGGGCGCAGGCGGGGCAGGGGGTGCGGGAGTGTGCCAGCGTTCGGTTGCCCAGCGTTTCGCTTTGGGCAGATGGGGGTTCTGCGGGTTGAGCCGCTCGACGTTTTGCAGGGCGTCCAGCGCGGTGGCGGCATCAGGGGCGATGCCCGCGAGATACAGCCATGCCGTTTCGTTGCGCGGGTCATTCGCCACGCATTCCGCCAGAATTTTGCGGGCTTCGACGAGTTTCCCCGCCCGCGCCAGCGAGATTCCCTGTTTTAGCTGTGTTTGTGAATTGCTCATGGTTCCCCCGGAACATTATGTCTATTTTACTGTATGTGAAATTAGAGGGTTTGTCAACTTTGGCGCGTATTGTCCGGCAAAAGAGGCTTTCATAACGAAGGCAACTCAGGGTGCGTTTCAGTTTTTAGGCGAGTTATAGATTGAGTCCCAAGTGGCGTCG
>CAZMXX010000431.1:0-3485 GCA_964570315.1 uncultured Anaerolineaceae bacterium
ATAAGCGTGCCGAGTTGCATAGCTGGTCTTTCTACGATTTGGGGCAGAAGATACTGTACAAAGCCGCACTTGCCGGTGTGCCGGTTGTGTTTGTAGACCCTGCCTATACCTCTCAAATGTGTTCGGTTTGTGGTTATACCGCCAAACACAATCGAACCTCTCAAGATTCTTTCGTATGTCGAAAGTGCGGTCACGCTTCGCACGCCGACATCAATGCGGCTGTGAATATCTCACGGCTGGGGCGTTTGTCAACCGCCCATACGTCTCGACGTTCTTTGTTAGGGATAAGCCCAACTGCTTTAGCGTTGGGTAGTTGACATGGCACGCACCTTCATCGTCGCCCGCACCGAGCCGTCCGCCTGACGTCGGGCTTTCACGTTCAACCCTGCCGCTTGCAAGGCTTCGATGACCGCTTGTTGCTTGCGCAGTCCGGCAACCTTCGTCAGCGCCTCGCTGATGGCGGCTTGCAGCAGGTTGACGTTTTTCTCGTCGCTGCCTTTCGCCCGACTGCGGGTGTTGACGATGACCTTGCCGCGGTCAACGACAATCAGGTAGTTGCCCAGTTCGAGGCTAACGCCCCGGATGCGTGAGCCGCCGCAGTACCACAGGGTGGTCGCTTCCGCGGCGCCGAGATGGGCGAACCGTTGCCGGAGCAGGTTCAAAAGCAACCCTTCCAGTGTTTGCGAGTCGGGCAGGTATTGCAGGATGTCGCCGCCGATTGTCCCGCGGGCGACGGCGACTCCGTAGCAGCCGCACGCCATCAGGAAATCTCCCCGGCGAAGGCTTGCCGAAAAAGGCCGGCCTCTGACGAGGCTTCTATCAACCGCTGCAGGAACAGGTGGTCGTCACCGTCGGCAACTTCCCCCACCACTTTCAACATCGGGACAAACCAATGCCGAATTTTGTTGTAGGAAGCATTCGCGGTGAGTATTGCCGCCACAAAGTCTACCGGATCAACCAGTGGTTCAAGGATGGGTTCGTGACGGAAGAAACCCCGCGCCTTCAAAAACCCGAATCCAGCGTAGGTCGGCGTGCGCAGAAGAGACCGGACATCGTTGTTTGTCCAATCTTCGCCATCCTTGCGCACAAACCCTTGCCGGTTCAGGTCGTCGGCGATGTCCTTCCACCCCACCCGCTTTTTGTCTCGCGGGTAGCGAAGGGCGTGAGCGGCATAACCGAGTATCGCCTCAAAGGCGAACCGGACAGCGCGTCCGGCGTCGCCTTTCCCCTCCCAAACTTCGATGCGGTGATATTCACCGTCATCAAAGACGACCTCCCGAAACACGGTCCGGTAGCCGTAAGGAGGGACCAGCATCGTGCGCGGCTTGCCATCGCCGCCCCATGCAAACCCGATGGCAGACATTGCTTTGTACATCTGCCCTAACCGCAGTCCACGGTTGTCGGGATTGTCCGGAGCGGGAACAACCAACACCCGCTGACTTCCGGCAACGGCGATTGCCGCCTTTAAGGTTTGGTAAAAATCGTCAACGGACATACCGAGAAGCTTCCATAGCACACTATCATTCCGCTTCTCGACATTTTTTTCGGCGAATTTCGCTGCCAGCACCCGCCGCCAGATGCGGGTCCAGTTGAAGTTCACGCCCAACCGTTCGGCGTACTCCGCTTGGGTTTCTTCAAAAATAACCGTTCTCATTTTTCTCTCCTTATTTTACGATTAGCCGTCGTCCCGCGTCTTGAGACAACGCTTTTATCTACAACGGCAATGGGAAGTCGGTATCCATAATGATTCCCGGTTGTTTAGCGCCATCCGGGCACAAGGATATCATGGGTCTTACAGACTGGTGCGGTACTGGAAAGCCTGGATAGCATCGAATGTATTGCCACATCACCTCTGCCGCTTTCGCAGAAACAACGCGTACACGCCCGTGGGTCGGCAAATTACACGGTGCGGCTGTTCTTCAAAGAGCGGCACACCTTGATACCCAACCATCAACGTGTGCTGGATCGGATATTGGAATGCCGATCTGGAGGTCAAACAGACCTACAATTTTGGGCAAGCTTTTGTCAGAATGGTCAAGTATTGCTTTTCAAAGTCGCTGGAACCTTGGCTAAAAGCGGGCATCGAAAACAATATATTGGAATTGGGTAATTTTGCTAAAGGGTTACAGAAAGACAAAGACGCAATTATGGAATAGCCCGTAAAACCCACCATCTTTTACCCCATCCGGGACACAGGCGAGGTGGGATACAAGGGCTTGAAATCCTGCCCAAACATCCCTTCAGGGTGTTTGGACGCACCGGAACACCTGTTCCTATTTTTGTTAAATAGTGCCTTTTATGGTAGAACATATCCATATTACTTAATATCTTTGGAAGGTTACCATGGATATAGTAAAGCCAACAAAAGAGTATCACCACTCCCGCACGCTGGTCTATAACTCCACGTCGTCTTCTGCCCCAAATATCGGCGCAAGGTATTGGTTGACCCGATTGACACCCGCCTCAAGGAACTCTTTTTGGAAAAGCAGGAAAAATACGGCTATCGGGTGTTGGATATGGAGGTGATGCCCGACCACGTTCATCTGCTCCTTGACGCAAACCCGACCGTCGGGATTGATAAAATCGTCCGCCAAATCAAAGGGTATACCGCGCATACCATTCGTGCCGAGTACCCGTGGATGAAGAAGCGTTTACCTTCCTTGTGGACCCGCTCACGCTTCATCTCAACGGTGGGTACAGTGTCGTTGGAAACCGTCAAACGGTACATCGAAAACCAAAAGGGCAAGTAATGCGGGTCAGGAAGGCATTCAAGTTTCGTATCTATCCCAATCAGGCACAAAAGCACGCTTTGGCAGTGCAGTTCGGGCACGCCCGTTTTGTCTATAATTGGGCATTGGCGCGAAGGAAAGAACACTACCGGGTTTCCGGCAAAGGTTTGTCCGGCTACGACCTCAACAAAGAAATTACCGTCTTGAAACAACAGCCGGATACCGCTTGGTTGAATGAGGCGGACAGTCAGGTCTTGCAGCAGAAGGTACTTGACCTTGACCGTGCTTACAAAAACTTCTTTGAAAAACGTGCCGGGTATCCGCGCTTCAAGTCGCGCAAAGCCCGCCAGTCCATCCGCTACCCCCAACGGTTCAAGGTCAAAGGGAAGCGGGTCTATCTGCCCAAAATCGGATGGGTCAAGGCAGTCATCCACCGCCCCATCGAAGGCGAAATGAAAAATTGTACCGTGTCGAGAACCAAGAGCGGGAAGTATTTTGTTTCGATTCAATGTGCGGTGGAGATAGATGACCCGCGCTATGAAGGTGATACCGTCGGCATTGACTTGGGATTGAGGGACTTCATCACCACGTCGGATGGCGAAACGGTTTCCCCGCCGAAGTACCTGCGTCGGGCAGAAAGACGGCTGAAACGTCTGCAACGCCGGTTGTCCCGCCGTAAGCCGGGCAGCCGAGGCAGAGAAAAAGCCCGATTGCAGGTCGCCCGACAGCATGAAAAGGTTGCCAACCAACGTATGG
>CAZMXX010000432.1:0-3477 GCA_964570315.1 uncultured Anaerolineaceae bacterium
CGCGCCCCACGGTCTCGCCTGCCCGGCCGTCTGGGGCGCGAGCACAGGCCCGCAGCCGCACAAATGCTCGACTCCCTCCAACACCTTCATACACTCCGCGCGTGCCGGCTGCCCCGGTCCCGCGCGCCCCGAGATACTGCCGAAGGACGCTCACTGCCCGCTCACCGAGAAAGGCGATGCGCGCCTTGCCGCCCTTGCCAAGCACTCGTATCACGCCCTGGTCGAGCGAGAGGTCTCTCATGGCAAGGCCCGTAAGCTCGCTTACGCGTATGCCCGCCGAGTACAGGACCTCCATGATGGCCGAGTCGCGAAGCCCGGTAAATCCGCCACCGCCGGAGCGCTCCGCCGAGTCGATAAGAGAGGCCGTCTCCTCTGCCGTGAGGGCCGAGGGCAGAAAGGAGCCCGTCTTTGGAGAGGGAACGAGCTCTGCCGGGTTCTGGGCCAGCACGCCCTTTCTTACGAGAAAGCGGAAAAAACTCCTGATGGAGGAGAGCTTCCTTGCCACCGTGACCTTTGAGCACCGAAGGTACAGGTCCTGCACAAAGGCCCGTACGTCCGCCTCGCCTATGGCCGCCGCGTCGATCTCCCGGCTGACACCTTCACCGAGCCCGGCCCCTTCGCCATCCGGGCCAGGCGGGTTCTCCGTGACTCCCTCTCCCCCAGCGGCCCCGTCACTCTCCACGCCTCCTGCTCCAGGTGCTCCGCGTGCGTCATCTGCACCGGGTTCGTCGGCCTGGCCACCGGCACCCTGGAGCAGAAAGGCGCGAAACTCCAGGAGGTCTCGCCTGTAGGCGGCCCTCGTGTGAGGCGACGAGTTTCGCTCCACGGCAAGATACTCGATAAACCTCTCTATGGAGGAAGAGATGCCTGTCATTACGGCCCCGCCCTGGCCCCTGCCATCTTTCATCCCAAGGCATGAATGGTAACAGGGGCATGATATCATCAGCCTGAAAAACCTTCAACGGGTTTTTGGCCCGAAGAGGGCATCAGTGAAGGCGTTTCAGGAACCTTCCCATGCGCGGACGGTGGCTCTTCCCGTCCCATGAAAAATATATGATAAAGGCCTTGCCCTTTATGTCGCTCATGGGCAGGGTGCCCCAGAAACGGGAATCATAGCTGTTCTCGCGGTTGTCTCCCATGACAAAGACGCGCCCATCGGGCACGGTGTAGGGCCCGAAGTTGTCGCCGGCCGAGGTGTCGTTGCCGTAGAGGTTGCCCTTGTGCACGGCATAGTGCTCGTTGAGGGGCCTTCCGTTCACATAGACTACGCGCTCACGCACCTCTACCGTATCGCCGGGAAGCCCTATGACGCGCTTGATGTAGTCCTTGCTCCTGTCGCCGGGAAAGCGGAAGACTATGATGTCGCCGCGGTGCAGGCTGCCCCATGCGCGCACAAGGTGGGTCTCGAAAAAGGGCACCCTCACGCCGAAGATACTGATCATGGCGGGCTTTGGGACCTGGAGACCATAGGCGAACTTGCTTACCAGTATGTGGTCGCCCACAAGGAGCGTATCCTCCATGGAGCCCGAGGGTATCTTGAAGGCCTGCACCACAAAGGCTCGTATGATGAGGGCGAGGACAACGGCTATGACTACGGCCTGCGTCGTCTCCCTGAACTGTCTCTTTTTTTTCGCCGCGGCCTTGTCGGCCATTACGCCGGGGGCAGTGCCTGCGGCCTGGCCCTGCGCGGCCCCCCTGCTCTCTTTCTTGCTCATGCCATCCTTTCAGGTAAATTTAATAAAAATAATTCATCACCAAGAAGCCAGGTGCGCCTTTGTCCCTCGGGCATAACGCCCCCTGGCAGCGGCCCTAATCGACCTTGAGGATAGCCAGAAAGGCCTCCTGCGGTATGTCCACGCGGCCCACCTGTTTCATCCTCTTCTTGCCCTCCCGCTGCTTTTCTATGAGTTTTCTCTTCCGCGTAATGTCGCCTCCGTAGCACTTGGCCGTGACGTTCTTTCTGAGGGCCTTCACTGTCTCTCTTGCTATGACGCGGCTCCCGATGGCGGCCTGTATGACCACCTCGAACATCTGGCGGGGTATGATGGAGCGCATCTTCTCAACGAGCATCCTCCCGCGCTGGTATGCCCTCTCCCTCGGCACTATGAGCGAGAGGGCGTCCACGACCTCGCCGTTAATGAGTATATCGAGTTTTATGAGGTCCGCCGGGCGCGTCTCGAGGTACTCGTAATCCATTGAGGCGTAGCCGCGCGTAAGGGTCTTCAGGCGGTCATAGAAGTCAAGGACCACCTCGTTGAGGGGGAGCTCATAGACGAGCATGGCCCTTGCCGGGGTGATGTACCTGAGTTCCCTCTGAACGCCTCTTCGCTCCTCGCAGAGCTTCAGCACCGCCCCGAGATACTCTGATGGCAGGTGTATGGTGGCCTCTATGAAGGGCTCTTCTATGTGCTCGATGTACTGGGGCGTGGGGAGGTTGATGGGGTTATCCACCTCCACCACCTCGCCGTCGGTCTTCGTGACCCTGTAACTCACCGTGGGGGCCGTGGTGATGAGCTCGAGACCGTACTCGCGCTCGAGGCGTTCCTTTATGATTTCCATGTGAAAGAGACCGAGGAAACCGCACCTGAAGCCAAAACCGAGGGCAAGGGAGGTCTCGGGCTCGAAACTGAAGGACGAGTCATTGAGGCGGAGCTTCACCATGGCCTCCTTCAGGGCCTCGTACTGCACCGAGTTCACGGGGTATAGCCCGGAGAAGACCATTGCCTTGACGGCCTTGTAGCCCTCGAGGGGCGCGGCGCAGCTGCGCTCCGCGCATGTAACGGTGTCGCCCACGTGGACCTCTCTAACGTCTTTTATCGCGGCAGTGAAGAAACCCACCTCGCCGGGGCCGAGGGCCTCGACCGCCACGGCATGGGGAGAGAAGACCCCCACGCCCTCCACGTTGAAGGCCCTGCCCGTGGCGAAGAACCTTATCTTCATGCCCTTTTTTATCACCCCGTCATAGACCCTTATCTGCACTATCACGCCCTGATAGGCGTCGTACCAGGAATCAAAGACAAGGGCCTTGAGGGGCGCGTCCCTCTCGCCCCTTGGAGGGGGCACACGCTCCACTATGGCCTCGAGGGTATCCTCTATGCCGATGC
Organism: uncultured Anaerolineaceae bacterium; assembly: GCA_964570315.1. GTDB lineage: Bacteria > Chloroflexota > Anaerolineae > 4572-78 > 4572-78 > JANTHQ01. The sequence goes on from CAZMXX010000432.1 coordinate 3,105, forward strand.
CCTGCTTGGCGCTTACGAGGAGCGCATCCGAGGCGTCAAGGCCGAGGATGTCCTCTATCTCTCCCTTCACCCTCTCGGGCTCGGCATGGGGGAGGTCTATCTTGTTGAGAACCGGTATTATCTCGAGCCCCACGTCCATGGCCGTATAGAGGTGCGCGAGGGTCTGGGCCTCCACGCCCTGCGAGGCGTCGACGATGAGCACGGCACCCTCGCAGGCCGAGAGCGAACGCGATACCTCGTAGCTGAAGTCCACGTGGCCGGGCGTGTCGATGAGGTTCAGGACATAGTCGTTGCCGTCCTTGGCGTGGTACACGAGCCTCGCGGTCTGGGCCTTTATGGTGATGCCGCGCTCGCGCTCGAGGTCCATCTTGTC
>CAZMXX010000433.1:0-3468 GCA_964570315.1 uncultured Anaerolineaceae bacterium
CAACTAAATTCCCAAACTTTCAATTTTGTCAAATCCGCACCTGCGTAAGGTGAGATCTTGATAAAAAACAGATTGAGGAATAAGATTACTCAAGGACGGGGTAACCAAATCTTCCATCACTTTCATAAGAATATCGGTTTTATCTGTAGATTTTACAACGAGAAACACGATAGGATAGACATCCACTTCTTTAAAGACATTAACTTCGGAATAATCTCTAATTTCGCGGATAGAATATTTTGATAACATTTTACGAAGTGTCTTAGAGTAAGTTGCACCAATAAGTTTATTTGGAACTATAAATGAAATTACACCGCTAGTTTTTTGTAATTTAATTCCCTTCTCAATAAATATAATGAATATATCCCAATTACCTTTTGCTGATTCAAACGTGGATTTGTAAATGTTTCTAAGCTCAGGTTGATCCTTGGTCATTGTCTCAGAGTCAATATACGGCGGATTGCCGATGACCACATCGAAACCCTCGGTCACGCCGAACATCCATTCCGGGTCGAAGAAGGCGGCGGCGGTGTTGGGGTCGTAGGGGTTCCAGTTCGCCAGTTTTTGCACGGTTTCTTCGGGGAAGCTGTATTTTTTCAGCAGGTCGCCAATTTCGCGGCGCAGGCGTTCATCTTCAGCGCGGTATTTCCGTTTGGTTTTGGGCGTGCGGGCGTTAAAGTATTTGTGGCGCACTTCGCGCAGTTCCGCTTCTTTGGCGGCAATTTCATCGGTGCGGAACAGGGATGCCTGCCGGGGTTTTTCCACCCCCAGCAGGGTGTTAGCCGCCACAAATTTGGTTTCCAAATTGGGTAGGGGGCGAATGCCGCGATTTTTCCGGGCGTTGTCCGGTCGCTGGTCTACCACCAACGAGATGAAGAAGCGCAGTTTGGCAATCTGCACGGCAATGGGCTGGATGTCCACGCCGTAGATGCAGTTTTCGATGAGGTAGAGTTTGCGCCCGTAATCACTGGCATTTCGATCAAAAACTTCACTAATTTCCAGCAACCGTTCCTCTCGCTCTGTTTTGTCACCCAATAAAAAAGCCTGTTCGGTCTCCCGGATCGCCTTTTCCCGCTGAATAGCTTTCCAGCGTTCATTGTGCGGGTCGAGTTTGCTCAAGATGAAGACCAGTTTGTGCAATACGCCCATCGGAAACGCGCCGGAACCGACGGCGGGGTCTAAAATTTTGATGTTGTTGATGGCGTCAATCAGGGCGGTCACTTCGCTTTCGCTAAAATCGTGCGGCTCTTCGGTGTAGGCAAAAAGGCGGCGCAGTTTATCCGAGAGCGATGACGAGAGCGACAAAGCATTGCTCTGCTGTGTCGTCAAAGTAGCACTTTGACGTTCCGGTTGCTGGAGCGACAAAGCTTGCTTTGTCAATGTCAAAGTAGAACTTTGACGTTCCAAACGTTCTTGCTTTGATAAAGCCGTTTCCAGATATGCCAGCAGACTTTCATCCACCATATAATTCACAATTTCGCGCGGGGTGTAGAATGAGCCGGTTTGTTTGCGGGCAGTGGTTTTGGTTTCGGGGTTGTATGCCGCCAGCAGGTTTTCAAAAACTTTACCGAGCAATTCGGGGTCCAGCGCAATTTCTTCTTCGATGGGGGTGTTTTCGGTGATGGTGAATTTGTAGCGATTAAAGGTTTCAATCAGCCCGCGCACTTTGTATTTTTTGCCGCGTGTGCCGTAAACGGCGTTCAAATCCACCGTGCGTTCTTCGCCAAAAAAGAGGTCATTCGGCACGTGGACGGGGTTTTTTGCGTGGTCGGAAAAGCCGTCAATGCGGATGACCTTTTTGGGGTTGTCGGGGTCGAGTTTATCCAGACATTCAAAAAGCCCGCCATTCAAAAAGGGGACGTCTTTCAGCAATTCCGGCAACACTTCGGGGTCAGTGAAATAATCTTCATAGCGGTAGAGGGTGTGCGCCATATAATTTTGGTCTCGCCCGCCCGACTTTTTGGCGCGGTTGCGGAATTTTCGTTTGCCCATTTCTTTGTTCAGTGTGGCGAAAAAGAGGTTTTGCAGTATGGCGCGGTAGTAGGTTCCGGCGGTGGGGTCGGTGTTTTTCAGCAGGGATTGGATGGTGCGTGGGTCGAAAACGGATTCGGGGATCAGCCCTTTTTCTTTGATGAACCAAACGAAGATGAGGCGGGTGATGAGCCGGATGACGCTGATGGCGTTGCGATTGGCTTCTTCAGGATGCACATCGGCGGGGAAGGTGACGTTTTGCACCGCCCAAAAATACCAGTTGGCAATTTCTTTGAAGAATTTTTTATTCAGTTCCGAGCTGTCGAGCGTTTGTTGCCAGGCGCGGTGCAGTTCCACAAAATTGGTGACGGTATGTTTGCGTCGCAATTCCGGCAAAGAGAGGTCGTGCAGAATTTCGATGTGGGCGCGGTGGGGGTCGGCAAGGCGGATGTCTTTGATGAGGGTAACTTTTTCCAGCACGTCTTTGGCGGCATCTTTTTTGTTCAATCGGCGGTCAATCATCGCCAGCGTGAGGGTATCACCGTGCCGGAAAAGGATCATCACCGGCATGGGGAACAGACGGTTCACCTGCCGGGTGATGGTCGCCAGTTGGGTGCGGGTGTATGTTTTATCGCCCAACCGGATGGCAAAAAAGAGGTATGATTCGATGATGGTGTCATCCACGCGGTCGGTGCTGAAGGCGGAAAGTTGTTCGCTCAGTTCATCGGTGGTGAGCTGAAAGAGCAGATCAACGCTCTGCCAATCGGCGAGGAGGGCTTTATCGGCGGCGGGCAGGTTGTCGCGCCCAAACGTGCGCACAAATTCATCGGCGGTGTTGGGGGAAAGGGGCAGTCGCTTGTCGCTGTGGTAGCCCAGCGTCTCAAAAAGTGCGGTGGCGGCGGTTGCCATCGGCGCGGTGGAGAAGGATTTCAGCGCGGTTTCAATGGCATATTTTGCATTTGTCATCGGAGTTCCTTTCTTCAAATATCAAAGCACAGCTTTGATGTTCCAACTCATTTTGGAAACATCAGGTTTCCGGTTTGTCGTATCAAAGCACAGCTTTGATGTTCCATGCGGAAATAGCCGGCTTGGAGCAACAAACTTCCGGTTTGTTCATTAAAAATCATCATCAAAAGCTTCTCGCAAATTCAACGTTTTGTAATTTGAATACCGCACAAACTGCTGACGCAATATTTTTCGTCCCAATTGGGATAATATCCGAGGAAAACTTGAAAAGGGATAATCATTCAAATTGGTTACATATCCGTGTTTTACGGGGTTATTCAGCAAGTAATTAAGTCGCACATAATAATCCGCTTCATTGCGCGGGCAGTAATCCCAATAATTCCACCAAACAGGTTTTTGACAATTGGTCACCCGAACAATTTTTTTTGCCATCCGACTATGAACACTACGCGTTATTTGAAGTAAGTCTTGCCCTACACCACTTGTTCCAAGCAAAAGATAATGGTTATCCAAAACAACCCAGTGATGCAA
>CAZMXX010000434.1:0-3463 GCA_964570315.1 uncultured Anaerolineaceae bacterium
ACCGTCAATCGCGTTTCTTGACTTTTTCGGAACGAGCAAATATAACATCCTTACTTTCTATGGGGGTGAGATCATGAAGGGATTTTCTGTTTCATCGAACAGGTTTTTCCGGACCATGCCGTTGTTGGCCCTGCTGCTGGCCTGTCTGCTGGGCATGGCCGCCTGCGGCGGCAGTTCGACAACGACCACCACCGGCGGCGGTACGGGCGCCGGCATTTCCGGCAGCGGGGGTTGATCGATGGAGGAGAGGATGATGAGGACACACAAATTGATGCGATGGATTCCGGCCGTGCTGCTTGCGCTGTGCCTGCCCGCGACGGTCTGGGCGGGAGCGCTGGCGGCGAGTACAACCTATACGCTGGAGTTGTGGAAGATGAATTCCGACGGTACGACGACGCTTGTAAGCACCAAAAGTGTCACTTCGGATTCAAGCGGCAAGATTACGTTTTCGTTTTCCAACGTTCCGACCAACGCGACCAACAATTTCCTGATTGTCAACGTCAAGGATTCAGCCGGCACGCTCCAGATCAAATCCCTGGTTCCGGCTCCGCCGGCGGGCAGCAACAATACGCTGGGGGTGAATACAACGACTACGAAACAGGCCGTTCTATTGGAAAAATTAGGTGCTGCTATCGGCACGGACGATCCCATCGCCGTGGCCTTCGGCCTGATGTTCACCCGCAATCCGAATCTTGCCACATCGGATATCAATAATTTTGCCACCATCGGCAAGGCGGCGATCATCGGCGGGGGGTCGGGCACCACAGCATACGGCATGGAGAAATACATGCTGAACAACGGTGCCACGGCCGCCGATCTCACCGCATTCAAGAAAAAACTTGTCTACAACGCCGCAACCGGAACCAAGGACCTGCGCACGTTCGCGGCCCTGACCAAGTCGGCGGTGGACACACCGGCCCAGGCCAAGGCGGACATGAACAAGGCCTCGGCCATGATGGCCGATATCTTCGTCGATGCCGCCGATGCCGCCGGTATTGATCTGAACCTGATCCTGGCCGGCTTCGACGCCGCCGATCCGGGTTCGCTTCCCGCCAGCAGTGGCGCCACGGCAGCATTGGGTAATCTTACTACGCCATTCAAGAACAGCATGAATGGTGCGGCGACCACCTTCTTTACCCGTCTGGCGGCCCTGAAAGTGCGGCGCAGCTATCTCGCGGCCCTGACCGCTCTCAATGCAACTTCGGCGGAAAAAACCCGGTTCAATAACGCCGTCACGAAAATGACCGATGCCATGAGCAAAGCAGATGCTTTGTTTGCGCCGTATTTCGACGGCACCTATGACCAGACTGAGACCCTGCAGGCGGCATTCAATGCTGCTCATCTCTCCAGCACCGCTACCACGGGAGCGGAGGGCGTGATCAACGCCGGCATCACGGCGGGCAAGCTTACTGCCGCGACCAGCACGGTGGGGGATGCCATGGACTACGTCTATACGCAGGCATTCAATTCTTTCTCCACTGCCGTCCAGTCCACCAACGTCGAGATCAGCACCATGCAGAACAATGTTTCCACTGCACTCGGGGGCACCCCTACGTCTTCTCAACTTGCTGCAAATGGCGTCGGCACCTACCGGGACTTCAACGGCAATACGGTCAACTGGCCCATTCCGCAGACGGTGGCGGTCGACTTTGTCGCCACGGCCATCAACAACGGCGGCGGACTGACGTACAATCGCACGGCTGTCGCCTCGGCCATCCCGGTACCGGCGAACATGAGTTGGTTGAACGGCACGGGTACGCGAACAACCAATTTCAACACAGGAAACACAAGCTTTGAAAACTTGCTGAAGTTGCAGGAGGACATCCAAATCGCCGAGTTCACGCGCTTCTACATCTGGGATCCAAGCAATACGACGACGAGCGGCCACCCCACGCGGGCGCAGGAGCAGACCGCCAAACAGGCGTTCATCAGCAACCTGAAGACGATCGTCAACAATCTCGGCGGCACCACGGACGGCACGACGGCGATCACCACGGCCCAGAAGAAGGCGCTCGTGCTGGCACAGCAGCAGCCGAGCCTGTATTAGCGTAGAAACTCGAATCGGAGGTGCATGCGGCCGCCCGTGGGCGGCCGCTTTGCGTACGGAGGCCGTAACGGTCCAATATCCGGGTCTATGGCAATGCCTTGTTTGTGGCTAAGATTGAACGCATGCCGATATCCGTCTTGCGCAATCTCTCATCCGGCCGCTGGCTTCCGTCTGCGGTGGACTTGGTTCTCGTCCTCGCCCTCGCCTGGATCGCGGCCGGCTGGCTGGTGCAGCGGGATTTCGTCCCCGTTCCAACTTCGCGACAAGCTCCAAAGACCGTTTCCCGGTCCGAAGACGATACGCTCCGGGATCTGCTGCGACTGGCGCCCTTCGGCAAGGCGCATCGGGCGCCGGGGATGAAAAAAGTGCCCAAGGTCGTGGCCCCGAGCCGCCTGGCCATCATCCTGCGCGGCACCGTCGTGACCGGGACCGGATCCATCGCCTTGATCGAGCCGCATCCGGGGGCGAAGCTGCGGCTTTTCCACGTCGGGGACACCGTCCTTCCCGGTGCCGTGCTGCAGCGGGTGGAGCCCCGGCGGGTGCTGATCGAGAGAAACGGCAGGCTGGAAGCGGTTCCACTGGCGGGCACCCGGGCCCGATCGCGACCGCCCGCGGCCGCGGACATCCGCAAGAACGGCGACCGCATCCGGATCAGCCGCGATCTGCTCGATCACGAACTGGCCGACTTCTCCGGCCTGCTCACCCAGGCGCGGGTGCTGCCGTCCATGCTGGGCGGTGAACCCGCCGGATTCCGCATCACCGAGATCGCCCCCGGCAGCCTGTACGCGCGCGCAGGCCTCAAGAACGGCGATGTCATCGAGAGCGTGAACGGCATCCGCATCCAGAGCCCCGAGGAGGCCATGGCCGCCTATCAGCGCCTGAAGAATGCCCCGCACATCGAGGTCCGCATCCTGCGCCGGGGGCGGCCGCAGACGCTCCACTACGACATCCAATGAACGGGATCCTGCCGCTCCGCATCCGCCGTCACGCCGCATGGGTCTTCCTCGCGGCCCTTCTTGGGTGCGCGTACTGCCCACCGGCGCATGCGGAAGGAGTGACGCTGAACTTCGCCGATGCCGACATCCGTACGGTCATCAAGTTCGTGGCCGGATTCTCCCACAAGAACTTCATCGTGGACAATCGCGTCAAGGGCAAGGTGACCATCGTCTCGCCCACGCCCATTCCGACTGCGGACGCCTACGAGGTGTTCCTGTCCATCCTGGAGGTGAACGGCTACACGGCTGTGGAAAGCGGCAAGGTGGTCAAAATCATTCCCATGGTGGAAGGGAAACAGAAGGCCGTGCCCATAAAAACCGGGGGAGGGACGGCCGCCGGCGACAGGCTGGTCACGAGGCTGATCGTGCTGAAGCACGCCAACGCCCAACAGCTCGTGGGCATCCTGCGGCCGCTGGTGGC
>CAZMXX010000435.1:0-3463 GCA_964570315.1 uncultured Anaerolineaceae bacterium
GTGCAGGGTACACCCACCCAAACTATCGGCGATGCGTATTTTCGGGCGGATTACAGCCACGTCTCATGGGCGCTGCCGGTGAACACACCAGTTTACGCGCAGGTTGACTCGGCGAACGCCAACACCAATTACGGCAATGTGCTGGAAAACCACGAAATTGAAGGAGGGATTTACAACAATATCACCGGACCCGTTTTCGCAATTGAGACCCCATTGCGCACATCTCTGCCCACCGGGGGTGAAAATCCGTATCCGAATGGAAATGCTTTGCCCCTCAGACCGGAAGCGATAACCGCCCCGCCCACTCAAAATCCGGATGGAATCCCGTTTAGGATATGGTTGCCATTAATTTTGAGGGGGACACAATTTGACTGATGTAACCGGAAATTCATTTCCGGGCAAAAGTATAGGTTCGCCGGAAGAACAGCGCCACGTTCACCAGCCCGATGAGCACCGGCACTTCCACCAGCGGACCGATGACTGCCGCAAAGGCGGCTCCGGAGTTGATGCCGAAAACTGCTACTGCCACCGCGATTGCCAATTCAAAATTATTGCTGGCGGCAGTGAATGAAAGGGTGGTGGTTTTGGAATAATCCGCACCGATACGATGCCCCATCCAAAAGCTGACCAAAAACATCACCACAAAATAAATCAACAGGGGCAGGGCAATGCGCAGCACATCGAAGGGGATTTGTACGATGAGATTCCCTTTCAGGCTGAACATCACCACAATGGTAAATAACAGGGCTATCAGGGTGATGGGGCTAATTTTCGGGATGAAATTCTCGTGATACCACGCTTTGCCTTTGGCGCGCACCATAAAAAAGCGGGTGAGCATGCCCGCCAAAAAGGGAATCCCCAAATAGACGAACACGCTACGCGCAATTTCTCCCATGCTGATGTCCACCAAGCTGCCCTGCAAGCCGAACAATGGCGGCAACAGGGTGATGAACACGTAGGCATAGACGCTGTAAAATAACACTTGAAAGATGCTGTTGAACGCTACCAACCCGGCAGCATATTCCGAATCCCCTTTTGCCAGCTCATTCCAGACAATCACCATGGCGATGCACCGCGCCAACCCAATCATTATCAGTCCGACCATGTAGTCGGGATAGCCGCGCAAAAAGGTGATTGCCAGCACGAACATCACAATGGGACCGATGACCCAGTTTTGCACCAGCGACAACCCCAGCACCTTCCAATTGCGGAACACGTCGCCCAATTCTTCATACTTCACTTTTGCCAATGGCGGATACATCATCAAAATTAACCCGATGGCGATGGGCAGATTGGTCGTTCCCACGGAAAAACGATTGACAAAATTTTCCACGCCGGGGATGAAATATCCTGTTCCCACACCAACCGCCATCGCCAGAAATATCCACAGGGTCAGATAACGATCCAGAAATGACATCTGTTTGGTGATGCTTGCGGAGCTTTGGGTTGAGACAGCCATAAAAACCTCCCGTTGAATTTAGGGGCTATTGCCCCAAATACCGACGCTTCCGCGCGGCTTTGGCGCGTTCCGCATTCGCTTCCGTCTGCCGGTGCAACGCTTGCAGACAACGTACTTTTGCTGCATTGATTTCCGGCTCCAGCCATTGTCGCTTTTCGGCAATGGCATAAGATTTGAGAGCTTTGATGTGCCGGTTGAGCTGTTCATAACACAGCCCCTGAATATAATATATCCACTGTATTTCGTGTCCGCTTTTCAACATCGCGCGGATTTCTTTCAGCGCCTCGGCGTGCCGGTTGAGCGCGACCAACGCCCGCACCCGTTCCCCGCGCAGGGCGGGAAAGGCAGGCAATTGTTCATTGACGGTTTGAAGGAGTTGCAATGCCTGCGCCGCTTGCCCATTGTAGTTCAAGATGGTTGCCAGATGCAGGATGAGCGCGGCGCGAATTGCGGGTGCATCGCTTTGGGCGGCTAACCCTGCCTGTGCAATGGCGAACGCCTCTTCCAACCGTCCCTGACTCTCCAGCACTCCGAGCATATGCAGATACCATTGCCCGTCAACCCCATTTGCTGTTTCCCGTTGCGCCGAAAGCACATTCAGCGCCACATCTGCGCCGGATGGCGGCGCCGGCGGGCGCGTCTCACTGCGGAAAAAGTTTGTATCCGCCAGAACGGTGGCATGTATTTCTCCCAAATGGGGGCGCATTTTTCGCCGTTCGCCGGCTTTTTCCACCATAACATCGGCTTCCACGGGCGATAATCCTTCTTCAATGGAAAAATGGAAGCGCGGAGCATACACTTCGCCGTGGTGGGTGCGGTAGAGGATATATTGGTCTTCAATGCGGATGCCGAAATCGGCGGGACGCTCATACATGGGCGACCCCAACAGCAGCGCGAAGGAGGAGCTATCCATCGGATAACGTTGCAGGAATGAAATTTCGTTCTGCAGTTCTTCCGGGGTGGTGGACGGCAGACCGACAATGAAGGACAACTGCGGCACAACGCCGATGCGGTTGCACCGGGCAATGAATCGCTCCACTTCCTCAATTTTAATCCCTTTTGCAATCATATCCAGCAGGCGTTGTGTGCCGGATTCAATACCGACGTACAGCCAACGCAATCCGGCACGATGCGCCAGCGCCAGCAACGGCTCATCGAACCCGCGTTCCACCCGGATACCTTCTGTGCCGAAGCGCACATCCAGCCCGCGTTTGATGATTTCGGCGCTGAGCCGTCGGAGCATATTGGGCGAAATAGCTTCATCCACAAACAAAAAATGCCGCGCGCCGGTGGTTTCGATGTGGTGCATCATTTCATCAATCACCGCGTCCGGTTTGCGAATACGCACGGCGGGTCCATAGGGACGGGTGTGACTGCAAAAGGCACATTGTCCCCAATAGCAACCTCGACTCGTGATGATGGGCAGTACCGGAACGGGAGAAAGGTAGCGCTGCAATGGAAAATCGCTGAAATCGGGAGCGGGGAGCGCGGCGAGATTCAGGGGGTGGGTATGGGGGTATTCCACGATTTTTTTGCCCCGCCGAAATGCCAAGCCTTCCACCGAATCGAAATTTCCATCTTTCCATGCGTCCACAAAATCAACGAGACTGCCTTCCGCCTCCCCAGAAAAGATGAAATCGAGCCAGGGGAATGCGGTGAGCAGTTCGGCGGCGTTGAGATGTGACATCATTGCACCGCCCAGCGCAATGGGGATGTTGAAACGCTGTTTGATGACTTTTCCCAGCGCCAGCGCATACAGCAAATTTTGTTCCGCCAGAATGGAAAACCCGACCATATCCGGCTGTTCCGCCAGAATGTCCGACAATTCTGCGCCGAAAATATCGTCAATGGCGGCGGCAGATAGCGATTGCCGCCCTTCCACCCACGGGAGGAGCAGGTCGTGGTACAGTTGCGTCAGCCGATTGTACAAATCATCGAGCGACTGCGCAGCTTGCATGTAGGTGTCCTGCTCGGCAGGGGTTTGGGGCAGTCTCTTAACCACCA
>CAZMXX010000436.1:0-3436 GCA_964570315.1 uncultured Anaerolineaceae bacterium
CGTCCATGAAGGTCATAGGAATTCTGTAATGTCGAAGAAAGAAGAATCCACACCGACTTCTCCGCCTGTGGTGGATCCGCGGGTGTTGGCGGCGATGTACGGCATGCCGCCGGAAGAGGAAATCGACCTTCTTGAATATTGGCGGTTGCTATGGAAAAACCGTCGGTTGATTTTGATCGGTTCGTTCATTGCGGCTGTTCTGGCGGCAGGTATAACCTTGATGATGCCGAACATTTACCGGGCTGAGGTGTTGCTTGCTCCGGTATCCAATGATGAAGGCAAAGGTGGTGGACTGAGTGCAGCCTTGAGCGGGCTGGGTGGGCTTGCATCGCTTGCTGGCATCAGCTTGCCTGGCGGGGGCAGCACGGAAGAGAACCTGGCGGTCTTGAAGTCACGCGAGTTTCTTTGGGGGTTCATCAAGGAAGAAAAACTGATGCCGATTCTGTTCGAGGATCAGTGGGATCCCGCAACGAAATCCTGGAAGGAAAGGGATCCTGAAAAGCAGCCGTCCCTCTGGGATGCCTATCGGCTGCTGACGAAAGGTGGAGTGCTGACGGTATCTTCAGATAAGAAAACGAATCTGGTCACACTCGCGATCGAGTGGAAGGATCCGGAATTGGCCGCGCAATGGGCGAATCAGTTGGTTGCTCGTCTTAATCATTATTTGCGCCAGCGTGCAATCAGCGAGAGCAAAGCGAATCTTGAATATCTTCACCGTGAATTGGCACGAACCCAAGTTGAGGACATTCGCAAGGCCCTGTTTGAACTGATCAGCCAGGAGCAAAAGAAGGCGATGCTGGCCAATACCCGTGTCCAATACGCCTTCAGGGTATTGGATGCGGCGGAGCCGCCGGATAAGAAAGTGAAGCCCAAGAGGGCGCTCATCGTCGTGCTTGCCACATTGGTTACAGGGTTCCTTTTAGTTCTGTTCGTGTTTGTTCGCGAAGGTATTCGGCGGCGCTCTGATGAAAATGGCAGAGACAAAGGCTGAAACTACATAACAGATGAATCACGTGACACGTCTAGAAGACTTATTGATTTGGCAGAAGGCACGTCGCTTGGTTCGGGAGATCTATTCCGTGACTGAGGAATTGCCCCGGTTTTGTGAAGATTATGTACTGAAAGAGCAGATTCGTAAGACGGCAGTGTCGGTGATGTCGCACCTGGCCCAGGGCTTCGATTCGGTCGGCCACGGAGACGCTGCGAAGGCGTGGCCGGTGCCCTGATCGCATGTGCGGACATTCGCGCCCAGCTTTATGTCGCGCTCGATGCCGGACACCTAAGTCAGCAACGCTTCGATCGGCTTTACCGGCTCAGCCATGACCTTTCCGAAGGTCTTCACAGCTTACATAATGCATACAAACAGGATTAGGAGAGACCGCACATGAAAAAGGCCTTGATCACGGGCATTACGGGCCAGGATGGTGCGTACTTGGCGGAGTTTTTGCTGGGCAAGGGTTACGAGGTTCATGGGATCAAGCGTCGGACGTCGCTGTTCAACACGGACCGGATTGATCATCTGTACCAGGATCCGCACGAGCCTGATCGTCGTTTTATTCTGCACCATGGTGACATGACGGATTCGTCGAGTCTGATCCGGATCATTCAGCAGGTTCAGCCGGACGAGATATACAATCTGGCGGCGCAGTCGCATGTTGCGGTGAGTTTTGAGGAGCCGGAGTACACGGCGGATTCGGATGCCTTGGGGGCGTTGCGTCTTTTGGAGGCGATCCGGATTTTGGGATTGGAGCGCAAGACGCGGTTTTACCAGGCGTCGACGTCCGAGCTTTACGGGAAGGTTCAGGAGATACCACAGAAAGGAGACGACGCCGTTTTATCCTCGGAGTCCGTATGCGGTGGCGAAGCTTTATGCGTACTGGATCACGGTGAATTACCGTGAGGCATACGGGATTTATGCGTGCAACGGGATTTTGTTCAATCACGAGTCTCCGCTTCGCGGGGAGACGTTTGTGACGCGGAAGATCACGCGTGCCTTGGCGCGGATCAAGCTTGGTTTGCAGGAATGTGTGTATTTGGGGAATCTGAACGCGAAGCGTGACTGGGGTCATGCCAGGGACTATGTGCGGAAGCAGTGGATGATGCTGCAGCAGGAAGAGCCGGAGGATTTTGTGATTGCGACGGGCGTTCAGTACTCGGTGCGCGAGTTTGTGGAGCTTGCCGCGCGGGAAGTGGGGCTTGAGGTGAGCTGGCGTGGCGAGGGCGTGGACGAGCATGGTTTTGACCAGCATGGCAGGTGCATTGTGCGCGTGGATCCGCGTTATTTTCGTCCGACGGAGGTGGAGACGCTGCTTGGTGATCCGTCGAAGGCGAAGGAGAAGCTTGGCTGGGAGCCTGAGATCACGTTTGAGGAACTGGTGAGCGAGATGATGCGGGAGGATTTGAAGGAAGCGGAGCGCGATGCGCTGGTGAAGGATCACGGTTACCGGGCGTTCAATCGTCATGAATAAGGACTCGAAAATCTATGTTGCCGGGCACCGGGGTCTGGTTGGCTCGGCCATTGTGCGCAAGCTGAGGGAGGAGGGGTATGATCAGCTCGTGCTGCGCACTTCCAGCGAGCTGGACCTCAGGGATCAGGGGGCTGTGAATGATTTTTTTGCCACCGAGCGGCCGGAGTATGTGTTTCTGGCAGCGGCGCGGGTTGGCGGCATCCATGCGAACAACAGCCGTCCTGCCGATTTCATTGGCGACAATTTGCAAATTCAGACGAATGTGATCGATGCGGCGTATCGCCACGGTACCAGGAAGCTCGCGTTTCTTGGTTCATCCTGCATTTATCCGAAGCATGTGCCGCAGCCCTTGAAGGAGGAGTATCTGCTGACGGGCCCGCTTGAGCCGACGAACGAGTGGTATGCGGTGGCGAAGATCGCCGGCATCAAGATGTGCCAGGCGTATCGTCGGCAGTACGGTTTTGATGCGATCAGCCTGATGCCGACCAATCTTTATGGTCCGAACGACAATTTTGATCTGGAATCCTCGCATGTGTTGCCGGCGTTGATACGCAAGTATCATCTGGCGAAGCTGGCCATGGCGGGTGATGTGCAGGGTATTGCCGCGGATGAGGCATGTTACGGACGGATTCCGGAGGATGTGCTTGCGATGTTAGGGCTTGAGCGCGTGGGTGGTGGCATCCGGCGTACGGGGGCGCAGCCGAGGGTGCTGCTGTGGGGCACGGGCAGCCCCCGGCGGGAGTTTCTGCATGTGGATGGTCTGGCCGATGCGTGTCTGTTTTTGATGAGCAACTACAGCGATGAGCAAATCGTCAATATTGGCGTCGGGGAGGACGTGAGCATCCGTGAGCTTGCGGAGCTGGTGCGCGGGATTGTGGGCTTTGACGGCGCGCTGGTATGGGATGACAGCAAGCCGGATGGCACGCCGCGCAAGCTGATGGATGTCTCCCGCATCAATGCGCTTGGCT
>CAZMXX010000437.1:0-3427 GCA_964570315.1 uncultured Anaerolineaceae bacterium
GTGGTGCTGGGCTTGCTGTTGCTTGACCTGCTGCTGGAATGGGCAGAATACTCCACCGGGCTGTACGCTGCCATCCCGTCACACACAGCCGCGTTGAAGCTGGTGCTGTTTGGAGACTACTGGTGGGTCTTCTGGATTGTCCACCTGCTGATTGGCTCAATCATCCCCGTGCTGTTGATTGTGTTTGCCGGAAAGAACATCAATGCCGTTGCCGCCGCGGGTGCGCTGATTGCCGTCACTTTCCTCAGCGTCCGCCTGAATATCGTCATCCCCGCATTGTCCGTGGAAGAGTTGGACGGGCTGAAAAATGCCTTCTCCGGACCGGGTCTGAGCTTCAGTTACTTCCCCAGTTCAATGGAATGGCTATTCTTCCTGTGGACGGTATCGGTTGCCGGGGTGATATTCCTGCTGGGATATAACCTGTTACCGTTAGTCAACCAGAAAAAGGAGGTGGCGTAATTATGACCGCCAAAAATAAAACAATCCTGAATGAAACTGTATCACGTCGAGATTTTCTGAAAACCAGCGCCTTTGTGGGGGGCACAGCCGCCATTGCCGGTGGACTGCCGTTCGCGGAAAAGGCATTCTCGCCCGATAATGGTGGTGCGCCGCGAGCGCACGCCGCCGGAGATTTCGACTATCCGTTGAACAATCCCGAAAACGTCATTTACACGGCTTGTTTGAATTGCCATACCGCCTGCAATATCAAAACCAAAATCCAAAACGGGCTGCTGGTTAAAGTGGACGGCAACCCGTACAGCCCGCAAACACTGCTCCCCCACGTGCCGGAAGCGACACCGCTGGCGGAAGCCGCCAAAATTGATGGTATGGTCTGCCCCAAAGGGCAAGCCGGGGTGCAAATTACCAACGACCCCTACCGGCTGCGCAAGGTGCTGAAACGTGTCGGTCCGCGCGGTTCCGGCAAATGGCAAACGATTGACTTCAATCAGGCAGTGAGCGAAATCGTCAACGGCGGCAATTTATTCGGCGAAGGAAATGTGGAAGGGTTGAAAGACATTCGCAAACTGACCGACCCCGAATTGGCAAAGGTGCTGGCGGAGGATGCGGCGGCGGTCGCCACCGGCGATATGACCGTGGATGAATTCAAATCCAAACATGCCGCTCATCTGGATTTGATGATTGACCCCGACCACCCCGATGCCGGTCCTGTGAATAACCAGTTCCTGCTTGTGGGCGGGCGCATTGAACACGGACGGAAAGAGCTTGCCAAACGCTTCACGTATGATGGTTTCGGTTCGGTCAACTTCTTCCTGCACACTACCATCTGCGAGCAAAGCCAACATATTTCCTACTATGAAATGACCGGGCACAAAAAAGACCATCTCAAGCCGGACAGCCTGCACAGCGAATTCATCATCTACTTCGGCACCGGCGCGTTTGAGGCGAACTTTGGTCCCTCCAATATGGCGCCCAAAGTCACCAACAACCTCATTGATGGCAACCTGAAAATTGCGGTAGTTGACCCGCGTTTCAGCAAAACCGCCAGCAAAGCATGGAAATGGGTTCCCATCAACCCCGGAGCTGATGGTGCGCTGGCGCTCGGTATGGTGCGCTGGATTATTGACAACGAACGCTACGACAAAACCTATCTGGAAAACCCCAATCAGGATGCCGCCAAAGCGGACGGCGAAACCAGTTCCACCGACGCAACGCATCTGGTGCGCACCGATGAAATGGTGCTGCTCACCCCCGCCGACGCCGGATTGGAGGGCGAAGGCTACGTGGTGCTGGAAAATGGTGCGCCGGCTTTGTCTGAAACGGCTGCCGGTGGCGAGCTTTTTGTGGACACCACGGTTAACGGCATTCCGGTGAAATCGGTGTTCCAGCTCCTGACCGAACGCGCACGGGAATACACACTCGACGAATATGCCAATATCGCCGGTATTAAAGCCCGTGACATTGTTGAACTGGCGGATGAATTTACCAGCCACGGCAAGAAAGCCGGTACGGAATTCTATCGCGGTCCGGTGCAGCATACCAACGGCTACTATAACGGCACGGCTATCATCACCCTGAACTTGCTCATCGGTAACCCGGATTGGAAGGGGGGGATGTCAGCCGGTGGCGGGCACTGGCACGAAGACGGCTCCAAACCCGGCGCACCGTTCCCCAAAGCAGTGCTGACCAAAGCGCCCGGCGGATTACACAAATTCGGCATTCACATCAACCGTGAAAAAGCCAGTTACGAAAAAAGCACCTATTTTGAAGGCTATCCGGCTAAACGTCCGTGGTATCCGTTCACCAAAGAACTGTACCAAAACATCATCCCCAGCGCCACTGCCGGATACCCGTACAAAGCGAAAGCGATGCTCCTGCAAAAAGGGACGCCCGTTCTGGCATCACCCGCCGGACACAAACAGATTGAAATGCTGCGCGACCCCAAAAACATCCCGCTGTTCATCGCCTGCGACATCACTGTGGGTGAAACCAGCATGTACGCCGATTACATTTTCCCCGATTTGAGCTACTTGGAACGCTGGGGAATGCCGCACACCTCCCCCGATATCAACAGCAAATACAGCAAGGTTCGGCAGCCCGCCGCGCCACCGGTCACTGAAACGGTTGTGGTGGATGGCGAAGAAATGCCCATCAGCTTTGATTCGCTGTTGCTCGCCATCGGCAAACAGTTGGGGATGGCAGGGTTTGGCAAGAATGGTTTGGGCGATGGCTGGGATTTCAACCGCCCCGAAGATTATTATCTGGCGATGGCGGCAAATATGGCGTTTGGCGATAAAGAGGACGGCTCGGAAACACTCCCCGCCGCCGATGATGAGGAAGTGCGCATCTTCCGCGCCGCGCGCGCTCACCTGCCAAAATCCGTTTTCGATGAAGAGAAATGGAAAGCCGCCGTACCGCCCGAATTGTGGCTCAATGTGGTCTACCTGCTCAATCGGGGTGCACGCGCCGAACCCGCCACCAAAGCCTTCAAAGGCAACAAAATCGGACACACATCCAAACTCAAATGGCATTTCTTTGTGGAAGAGGTGGGCAAAGCCAAACACAGTATGACCGGCGAACGTTTCAGCCCGCTCCCCATGGTGGAGCCGGTGAAAGACGCTGCCGGCAAAGAGGTGAAGGACGAAGGCTTTGACCTGCATCTGATCACCTACAAAGAAGTCACCGGCGGGCAAAGCCGAACCATCTCATCGTCGTGGCTGCATTACGCCATCCTGCCCGAAAACTTTGTGCTGATGAACACGATAGACGCCAAACAGCGCGGCATCAAAGATGGCGACAAAGTTCGTATCCTGTCTGCCAGCAACACCAAAGGCGAAGTGGATTTGGGCAACGGCACAACCTATGATGTGGTGGGCACGGTAAAAGTCATCGAAGATATGCGTCCCGGCATCATCGCCGCCAGTTGGAGCTATGGACACTGGACATACGGCTCAACCGATGTGGAAGA
>CAZMXX010000438.1:0-3398 GCA_964570315.1 uncultured Anaerolineaceae bacterium
CACCGCTTCAATTGCCGCCGAAAGATTCCCCGTTTGCGTGTGGTGCGCCACCAGCAGGCGCAACCCTTCCAGCATGCTGTGACGCACCTGTTCCCGCGTCAGCGACGCCCATTCCTCAAAGCCCAGACTGTGGCGGATGTGAAATCCCGCCAGAAAATCGCCGCTGTAGAGGGCGGTCGCTTCGGTCAATTGCGCCGCCATCTCTGCCGTCATATTTTTTTCAGCTCGATAATGGCGCTGTACAGCGTGAATCGTTTCCATCAATGCGACGCTGTCCACCCACGCATCACCATCGGTATTGAAAGAAACGGTGTGGCGGGTGATGGTCACAACGTCCGGCAATTGCTTGCGAATGCTGGAGAGAACCACCCGCAGATTGCCCATCGCCTGCGCTTGCGAGCGGGCATCCCACAGCAAGTCGGCGAGCGTTTCACGGGGATGGGGGCGTCGGGTGTGGGCGAGGTATGCCAGCAGAGCGACGGCTTTGCGGGAGGCGAGCTTTTTCACGGGGGTGGCGTGGTATTTAATTGAGACGTCGCCCAGCAGGCGGATTTTGAGTGCGGGAGTCATAAGTTGGGTACAGTCCGTTTTTTTAACGATTCTTGAACGCTCGCCCGATACAATCAATTTGCAGGTCATATAATGTTGACGGGTCGTATTCCCCTTTTGGGTTGAGATATTATAGCAAAAATCAGTACCGGCGTAAAAGACACCCATAGGCACGGGTGTATTTCAGTTTGGGGTCGGAAATATAGAGGGCACGTCGCAGCGTGTCCCCTACGAGTAATATGCGACATGAAAATACGACCAATTTGAAATATGCCCCATAGACATAGCGCGGAGAAAAGTATGCAAAACAGTTTACCGCACAATCAGCAGGAATACCGGGCGTATATTTTGCGGTTGTGGCGTAATGGCGATGACCATCAGTGGCGAGTCGCGCTGGAGAATATTCACTCCGGCGAACAGAAACGTTTTTCATCGTTGAAAAAATTGACGGTGTTTTTGGACAGAGAAACTATTGGACAAGAGATGCAGGAGGAAAAAGAATGAAGTATCGAGTGGGTCAATTATTGGGCGTTGCCGGTTTGACGACGGTGCTGTTGATGGTACTGTCGGGCGTCAGTTTTGCGGCACTTACGCAGAGTTGGCACTTTTTGTGGGGAACACCGGGTCCGGGCGTTGGGTTGGGATATATCTCCGGCGCCCGTACGTCTGTGGCGTATGACGGCAGCGGCACGCCGTATGTCGCCTTTGTGGACGGCAATAATGGCAACAAAGCCACGGTGATGAAATATTCCGGCGGAACGTGGGCGGCGGTAGGCAGCGCGGGTTTTTCGCCATATGCGGTGAATGAAATCAAGCTCGCCATTACCGGCACAACCGTTTATGCGCTATATCGTGGACCCACGGGGGGGTTGACCGTGGATGTATTTACCGGCACAACGTGGAGCCATGTACTTTCGCCAACTATCAACAGCGGCAATGGGCAATTCCCCGCCATTGCGTTGCACGGCAATGACATTTACGTGTCGTATAAAGACTGGTCAAACAGCCAAAAATTAACCGTCATGCATTATGACGGCGCAACGTGGTCGCCGTTGGGGGGAAGTTACGGCATTTCTTCTCTTGGTATTTTATATGGCACAAGCATTGCCGTTGACAGTGCGGGAACAGTCTATGCGGCGTATGGCGCAGCGTCTATTGTTTTGATGAAATATTCCGGCGGAACGTGGACGACAGCGCCGATACCGTATGTTGCGGGGAGATTGCCTGATTTGAAAATTGACAGCACCGACACCCCGGTGATGGTCTTCCGGGACTCATCAGCCGGCACGGTTGATTATGCCACGGTGATGACCTACACCGGCTCGGCATGGGTTGCGGTTGGCGTGGAGGGATTCAGCAACGGCAAAGCCTATAATCCCCAATTGGCAATTGGCGCCGGCGACAAAATTTTTGTGACCTTTGCCGACAATGCCATCGGCGATAAAATTTCGGTGATGACGTATGATGCATTATCCGGTAATTGGAATTATGTGGGCAATCGCGGCGCATCGGTGGGTGCGGTGAATACCGGCAGCACCGCCATTGCCGTGCAGCCGACCAGTGTAACGCCCGTTATTTCCTTTATCGATAATGGACTCGGCTTTAACGCGGCGGTTATGCAGCTAGGGCTGAATACCACACCGGCGGGAACGAACGATACCGCATCGATACCGGACAGCACACCCACGACCTTGCTGCCGCTGGAAAACGATTCTGACGCGGAGGGCGATTATCTGCGCGTGTCTGCCATTCTGACCGCGCCACTGCACGGCACGGCGAGCATCAGCGGAAACACGCAAATTGTTTACACCCCCACCACCGCGTATGTCGGCACTGATTCATTGGGTTATGTCGTGACTGATGGCGCGCTCACTGATACGGCAACGGTGTCCATCACCGTTATTGCCACCAACAATACGCCCGTGGCGGCAAATGACGGCGCAACCACAGATGAAGATATGCCTGTCACAATTTCACCGCTCATCAACGATACCGACCCCGATACCGATACCCTTTCGCTCGCCGGCGTCACCAACGGGCGGCACGGCACGGCGAGCATCAGCGGCACAACGCAAGTTGTCTATACCCCGGACGCGAATTTTTACGGCGTGGACAGACTGCGATATACCGTCAGCGATGGCGCGCTCACCGATACCGCCATCATCAGCGTGACGGTCAACCCGGCGAATGACGCGCCGCAATTCGTTTCGCGGGCGGGGCAGCCCCTCCCCGGAACCGGTTCAACCGGCAGATTATTTGTTGAATTGGCTACGGATCATACCGGAACGCCGTACATTGCGTATCAAGATTCGTCGGCAAGTTATGCCATCACCGTGAAAAAATATACCGGCGGCGTGTTGTCACTGGTCGGCTCGCCAGTGGTGACACCCGGTAATACCTCCTATTTCGGTTTGGCAATTGACAAAGAAAATATGCCGTATGTGGCGTATCGCGACCCCTCAAACAATCTGCTGACGGTGAAAAAATATACCGGCGGTGTGTGGAACACGGTGGGCACACCGGCGCGTTCATCCGGCAATAATGCGGTGGTGTCTGATATTACGATGGCGTTCAATGCCGCAAATGAACCGCTGGTGACATATAACGATGGTGGCTTCCAGATGGATCGTTTCAACGGCACGGCGTGGGTTCAGGATGCCCAATATGGCGTTGGCTTCAAACCCAACCTGGCGTTAAACAGCGCGGATGTGGCGTATGTCGTTGTGCGCAGCAATGTCGGCAGCAAAGCCGCCGTGTTTGAAAATAGCAGCGGGAATTTCGCGTACATGGGAACGCTCGGATTCTCGCATGGTGATGTCGTCTATCCGCGTATGGCGGTAAATAATAAT
>CAZMXX010000439.1:0-3389 GCA_964570315.1 uncultured Anaerolineaceae bacterium
GAGTTTCACATGTCGGGGCAGCGACTTATCAGCACAGCATGGTCATTGCATGTGGAGTTGTGTTTCTACCTTATGATGGCTTTGGTATTATCGAGAAAGGATTGGGGTATTGTTGTCTGGATAGTGGTAAGCTTGGCTTATACAGCATGGATGATTGTTCATGGCTATTCATGGCAGGATCGTTACTTCACCTTGGCTGCCGCATCATTGCCGTTCAGCCTTGGAGCAGGATGCTCTTTGCTGGTCAGGCGCGGGATCAAGTTATCAACGAGCTTCGGCATTTTCGTTGTTGTCGTATTTCTGGCTCATGCCTTGTCTGGGAGCAGCATATATGGCGATAAGGCGGAGCCTATGGGATATGGGTTCTATATCTCGCTCGGCTTATCCTTCCTGGTCGTTTTGTCACTTGCGACCATTGAGTTCGGAACGGAGCGCATACGCAATCTGGATAAAAACATAGGGGATTTGTCCTATCCTATCTTTCTCGTTCATCCCATTGTGGGAATGGTTGTCTCCGCATGTTATGGCATTGGGCCAAGTGCTGCGTTATATTGGATGACACTATTGTTTGTTATTCCGATCTCCCTTGCTTTGAATATCATCGTGGAAGTTCCTGTTGAGAGGGTGAGAACGGCGATACGTGGGAGAAGCGTTCGATGACAGGCATGCGCTTGCCATCATGGGCGCCATCTTTTCTAGTACTGCTGGGAATGTGTGGCGTGTATGGTTTTTTCAGCACACCTACGCCGGAAAAGGTGGGCTGGGCAGAGTTAGTGATAGCTGCGGCTCTTTTGGCGTTGGTGGTACGTCCTTCGTTGCTCGCTCTTTTTGATTTCGCCACGACGAGGTCGGTGCCAAATATAGTGAAGTTGGCGTTCTTCTACCTTTTGATTGCTCCAACCGTAACGGGCATGATTTTTCGTCAGAACGATCCTGCAGATTTTATCCGTGATTTCATTCCATTGCTGTATTTTTTTCTTCCGGTGTTTCTGTTTCCAATGATAAAGCGCTATCCGGAACGCGCGGTCAAATGGGTGACGGCGGGTCTTGCAATAGCGGGCTTCGGCCTCATGCTTCAATTCCTCATGGATCCAACAGTGGATATTGCGCAAATCGGTATTCAACAGGTGATCGGTGAGAATCGCGATAATCCCTTTCAGGATCCCACTGCCGTCTTTTTTTGCGCATTGTCCGGCTCGGTCGCGGTATGGAGTCTGATTGAGCGAAAGTGGCTTTTATTCATGGCAGCCTCTATTGGTCTGTTGCTTTGTTTGGCAATTTATGTTGGAACGGTAACACGAGCGCCGATTGGGTTGACGCTATTCATAATGCTGCTGACCTACATGGCGATGGCTAAAAGACCCTGGAACAGGGTATGGTGGGCAACCGTAGGTCTGATTACGATCGTCTTGGTTCTTTTTGGATTATTGAACTCGGAAGTGATTCATTTGGCGTGGCAGATGATTAGCGCCAAAACGGAAGCATCCGGGGTGTTGAATGCACGTGATCAGGAGGCATTGGCAGTGCTGGAAAACATCAATGATGTGCCCATCCTTTTGTTTGGTGAAGGATGGGGGGGATTGCTTCAGAATCCGATCTTTGGTGGGGCTGGCGTCCGTTTTGTGCATAATATGTTCTTCTACTTTCTGTTTAAAACGGGCATCATTGGTTTCATAGCGTTTGTTCTTTATTTTGTCTGGTGCTTGCGGGTGCTTTTCTCATGGTATCCACTGTTGCGGCAAAGAGATGAGGCGTTTCTGGTGCTCTTGGCTTCTCTTCCGCCGCTGGTTGTAGGCGGGATTCTTGAGCCAATGTTTAAAGCATTGTCATTTGGGTTGTTACTATCATTGTTTGTGGCCATGCGGTTGATGGTTGACAAGAGGACCGAGAGTCTTTGCTCGTTTGTTTTTCGGCCCGGAATCCTGGAGGGATGTCGTGAATTGCAATGACCAGGCGAATTTGACGGTTGTTATACTGACTTACAACGAAGAAGTACATATTGAACGATGCATCCGTTCGTTGCAGTCGGTTGCAATGCAGATTTTTATTGTCGATTCCTATTCAACCGATCGTACTGTGGAAATCGCCGAATCGCTGGGGGCTGTCGTTGCGCAGCGCAAGTGGAAAAATTATGCCGACCAGTTCCAATGGGGGCTGGATCATTATGCCCAGTATTGCGGATGCGAGACCAGGTGGGTCATGCGCATGGATGCGGATGAGTATCTTGAACCCGATCTGATTGAGGAACTTCCCAAGGCTTTGGCAAATGCGGCTGAAGATGTCACCGGGTTTTACATTCGAAGAAAAGTGTTTTTTTACGGAAAATGGATAAGGTACGGAGGCTTTTATCCACATACCTTATTGCGTGTATGGCGTAGTGGGCGAGGGCGTATCGAGCAACGCTGGATGGATGAACACATCGTGTTGCCGAAAGGATCGGCAACAATGATGCTTCAAGGCCATCTGGTGGATGATAATCTGAAAGGCATCACATTCTGGATTGCCAAGCACAATTCCTACGCATCACGCGAGGCCGTGGATTTGTTGAATAACAAGTATCATCTCTTGGAGCGAGACGATGCATTGAAGGCATTGGACGATCCACAGGCCAAATGGAAGCGCATCCTGAAGGACAATGTATATTCAAGACTTCCTCTGTCATTCCGCTCCACGCTCTATTTTCTCTACCGCTATGTGTTGAGATTGGGCTTTCTGGACGGTCCGAAGGGCTTTGTATGGCACTTCATGCAAGGTTATTGGTACCGCATGCTGGTGGATGTGAAGATTATGGAGATCGAAGAGCGCAGCGGCGGCGATGTGAAAAAGATGCGCCAAACCTTGGTCAAGGATCATGGGATTCGGCTGGAATGAGAAAAGACTATCAACGATTGGACTCATTTCGGCTGCCTGAGGGCTTCCGAGGAAGGCCATGGTGGTATGTACAGCTATGGTGGCTGGTGCAGTCCACGTTATTTGCATGTTCACCTCAGTTTATGTATGGATGGCGAAGATGGTTGCTCCGCTTGTTTGGTGCTTGCATAGGCAAGGAGGTGTTGATTCGTCCCTCGGTTCGGGTGACTTATCCTTGGAAAGTGCAAATCGGTGATCGAGTTTGGATTGGGGATCATGCTGAATTGTATAGCCTTGGTGAAATCGAGATTGGTAATGACGTCGTCATTAGCCAGCGCTCCTACCTCTGCGCGGCGACACATGATTATACGAAGCCATCCTTCGACATGGAGGAAAAAAAAATTACCGTCTGCGATCAAGTATGGATCGCTACGGATGTTTTAATCGCTGCTGGTGTGACGCTTGGACGTGGCGCCCTGGTGGGGGCTGGGAGGAGCGTGTTGTCACGCATGTCGGAACTGATGAGTCGTCTCGGGAGC
>CAZMXX010000440.1:0-3386 GCA_964570315.1 uncultured Anaerolineaceae bacterium
TGGGGCTAGGAGGTGCGGAATCATGGGGCAGTCGCGGGACTTGCGGGGGTGGGTGAAGGGGGGTCACCGGGTGGCGGATGAGCGTATCCTGCATGCTCAACCCCACGGCGTTGCGCAGCGCCGTCGCCAAATCCAACGCCGATTGATAGCGGTCGTCGGGGTCTTTCGCCAGCGCTTTTAAAATGACGCGCTCCACCGCTTCGGGAATATCGGGCTTGATGCTGCGGGGCATCGGCAGGGGGTCGGTGATGTGTTTCATGATGACCGCGAAGGGCGTATCGGCATCGAAGGGGACGCGCCCGGTCATCATTTCATACAGCACCACTCCCAGCGAATAAATATCGCTGCGGTTGTCGCCCCGTTTGCCCTGCCCCTGCTCCGGGGACATGTACGCCGGTGTGCCCGCCACCGCGCCGGTGACGGTATATTGCGTCGCGCCCACAATTTTGGCAATCCCAAAATCAAGCACCAAAATCTGCCCGTCGCGGTTGATGATGAAGTTCGCCGGTTTCAAATCCCGGTGAACCATTCCGTGCCGGTGGGCGTAATCTATCGCATCGCACAGCGCCGCCATAATGCGCGTGCTTTCTTCCAGCGAAAAAATTTCCCCCTGCTGGCTGCGCTCGCGCAATTCGGCTTTCAGGGTGGGACCGTCAATGAACTCCATCGCCATGTAATACAAATCATCCTGCACATCAAAATCAAAAATCTGCACGATGTTGGGATGGCGCAAATTGGCGATGGCGCGCGCTTCACGTTCAAACCGTCCGATGAAATCGGGGTCGTCGGAAAGGTAGGAGTGCAGCACTTTGATGGCAACATAGCGGTCAAGCCCCGGTTGATAGGCTTTGTACACTTCCGCCATACCGCCCCGCCCCAAGCGGGCGACTATTCGGTATTTACCAATTGTTCTTCCAATTAAATCGGGCATATGTCACGCGGGGTAAAGTTAAGGTATAGCAAGATTATAACACTGCCCATCCCATGCGTCAATGTGAAAATAATGACATGGCATTTGGCATTCCGATGGAATACCGTTATAATTCAAATAGTGAATTTTACCTATGACACAAATAAACGAACAACACACCCGGTTAATTTTAGAGACGATTGACAAAAACCCGCACATCACCCAGAAAGATTTGGCGGCACAACTCGGCATTGCCGTGGGGAGCGTGAACTGGTATCTGAAACGTATGGTGAAAAAAGGGTACGTGAAGGTCACCCGGCTGCAACGGCGACGGCTGCGCTACCTGCTCACCCCGCAGGGCATCACCGAAAAAAGCCGCCTGACCGCCTCGTTTTTGCAGGCGTCACTGAAATGGTATCGCCTGACGCGGGAAACGACGAAACGGCATCTGGAAAGCGTGCGCGCCGCCGGTTTTTCCGAAGTCTGCATTCAGGGGGACGGCGATTTGGCGGAAATTGTGTATCTCACCTGTCTGGAAGCGGGCATCACTGTGCTGCCGGAAATCAACCCGGCGTATCCCGTCTTTCGGATTGTGGAACTGCACACCCAATTGGAACTTCCCTCGACCGAGGAGGCAGCATGAGCGACGCGACCCCATCCATCCGCGTTCACCCCACCGCGGAGGTGCATCCTTCCGCCCAAATTGGGGATGGCACATCCATTTGGAACCAATGTCAGGTGCGGGAAAATACCGTCATCGGCGCGAATTGTATTCTGGGCAAAGACAGTTATGTAGATTTCGGCGTGCGCATCGGCGACAACGTGAAAATTCAGAACGGGGCGCTGGTGTATCACGGCACGACGCTGGAAAGCGGGGTGTTTGTGGGTCCGGGGGCGATTTTCACCAACGACAGGCTGCCGCGCGCCATCAATCCCGACGGCTCGCTGAAAAGCGACGACGATTGGGTGGTGGGGGAAACCACGGTGCGCTACGGCGCATCCATCGGCGCGGGGGCGGTGATCCTGCCCGGCGTGTCGGTGGGGCGGTTCGCGCTGGTGGGCGCGGGGGCGGTGGTGACCAAAGACGTGCCCGACCACGGGCTGGTGCTGGGCAATCCGGCGCGGTTGGCGGGCTATGTCTGCGCCTGTGCCGCCAAACTGGTGGAAAAAGATTCGGGCGCGTATGCGTGTCCAAACTGCGGTGAACATTATCGATTTTAATTGAAACGTGATTTTGGCTTTATGAATCACGCATCACGTTTCACGCATCACGGAGCAATCATGATACCCATTTCAAAGCCATTCATCGGCGAGGAAGAAAAAGCGGGCGTGCTGGCAGTCCTTGAATCGGGCATGCTGGCACAGGGGAAAAAAGTCGCCGCGCTGGAGGAAGCCTTCGCCGCCGTGTGCGACACCAAACACGCGGTGGCAACCAGTTCCGGCACCACTGCGCTCCATTTGGCGTTGCTGGCGCACGGCATCGGCGCGGGAGATGAAGTCATCACCACCCCGTTCACCTTCATCGCCACTGCCAGCAGCATTTTGTTCACCGGGGCGGAACCGGTTTTTGTGGATGTGGAGGCGGACACCTTTAACCTGAACCCGGCGCTCATCGAACAAGCCATCACCCCGCGCACCAAAGCGATTATGCCGGTGCATCTGTACGGGCAAATCTGTGATATGGACGCCATCGGGCAAATTGCCGCCAAACACGGCTTGGCAATCATCGAAGACGCGGCGCAGGCAGTGGGCGCGACCCGGCACGGCAAAAAGGCGGGCAGTTTCGGCACGGGCTGTTTCAGTCTGTACGCCACCAAAAACATCATGTCCGCCGAAGGGGGCATCATCACCACCGATGATGACGCCATCGCCGAAACGTTGCGCATGCTGCGCAACCACGGTATGAAACGCCGCTATTATCACGATATGCTGGGCTACAATTTTCGGATGACCGACCTGCACGCCGCCATCGGGCTGGCGCAGGTCAACCGGCTGGACGATTTTACTGCCAAACGCCGCGCCAACGCCGAATATCTTTCCGCGCACATCGAAAGTGTCATCACCCCAACGGTGATGACGGGGAACGCGCACGTGTGGCACCAATATACCATCCGCATCACCCACACCGACCGTGATGCCGCCGCGAAACAACTGAATGATGCCGGTATCGGCACGGGCGTTTTCTATCCCGTCCCCGCGCACCATCAGGGCTTCATCCGCGAAATTGTGGGGGAGGTGCAACTGCCGGTGACGGAAAAACTGGCGGAAGAGGTCATCTCGCTACCGGTACATCCCCAGCTCACCCCGGCGGACTTGGAAAAAATCGCGGCGGAGGTGAACAAATTATGATGAACGTCGCCGTCATCGGCGTGGGCAGTATGGGGAAAAATCACGCCCGCATTTATGCCGATTTGCCCGATGTGCATTTGGCTGGTGTGGCGGACGCCAACCCCGCCGCCGCCGAAACCATCGCCGA
>CAZMXX010000441.1:0-3386 GCA_964570315.1 uncultured Anaerolineaceae bacterium
CGAACTACTGCTCTCTGCTGTTTGCTATTAACTTGGTAATGTACAAAGTCGAGCTTAGGTGGTACTTTCAGTGCGGATGATGTCTGCCAAAACCGAGGTATCAATATTACAGCCGGTCAAAACACACACAACGGTCTTTCCGGCAAAAGTTTCCGGCGATGCGAGCAACGGGGCGATGGCAATGGCGCCGGACGGTTCCACCAGCAGTTGTTCCCGGTTCAGCAGGGCGAACACCGCCCGCCGAATGTCAGCTTCGGTGTGCAGCAGCACATCTTCAACCAGCGTGCGCGCCAGATAGAGCGGCACACTGCCAAAACCCCCCGCCAACCCGTCCGCCAGCGTCGGCTCGTGGTCATATGGGTCGATGGGAAAATTCTGCTCAAACGAAAGTTTCGCCGCCGGTGACGCGGTGGGCTGTACCGCAAAAATGTGTGTGCCGGGGTTGATGGCTTTGGTCGCCAGCGCGATGCCGCTCAGCAATCCGCCGCCGCCGGTGGGAACCAATATCGCATCTGCGGTGGGCAAACCGAGCATAATTTCCAACCCGCACGTTCCCTGCCCCAAAATAATATCCACGTCATTATAGGCGGAAATATATTGCGCGCCACTTTCCACCGAAAACGTTTCAGCGGCGCGGTGGGCATCTTCATACGTTTCACCCGCTTCCCGCACCGAAATACCGTACTGCGCCAGCTTCCGGCGTTTTGATTCCGGCGCGGTGCGGGGGATGAAGACCGTCACCGGCGCAAGTCCCAGCGCTTCGGCGGCGTATGCCACCCCCAACCCGTGATTGCCCGCGCTGGCGGTCACCACGCCCGGAAAAGGGTCGGCATCGGCGAGTTGTGCCAGTTTGTTCAGCGCCCCGCGCACTTTAAAACTGCCGGTCGGCTGCAAAAAGTCGAGCTTCAGCCAGACATCCGCGTCGCATTGCGCGCTGAGATATTTGCTGGGTATCAGTGGGGTATGGCGAATGTATGGCGAGATGCGGCGATGTGTGGCAATAAAATCGTATAATTTGAGGGAGGGTGCCGGCACAGGCTGCTCCATTTTTATTGGGCAAAGGCTTTGGTTTCAATCACTTTATTGGTCAACAAATACCAATTTTGAATCGTCGAAAAACGATCGGCGGTGCTGGCAAGTGGCGACATCTGCACATTTTTCACATCGTGGCGCAGAGCATACGTGAAAATCGGATTATATAATACCAGAGCAGGGGTCTCTTGGGCAAAAATCTGCTGGAAAATATAATAATCTTTGATGCGCTCATTTTTATCGCGGCTGATGCGCCCGTTTTCCAGCGCGATGGACGCCTCGCTATTGTTCCAGCCGCCGTAATTCTGTCCGCCGTCAATTTGAGATTGGTCCCAAAAACGATACGGGTCGGGGTCGCCGAATAATTCCACGTTCACCAGCACGGCATCGAAAGCGCGGTCGTTCAATTGTGCGGAAAGGTTGTCGGCATTCACCGACACATCCACCGCGATGCCCGCCTGCCGCCATGCCGCCGCCAGATATTGCGCCACCTGTTGCTGGCGCGGGTTGTCCGACACGGTGAGCGAAAACGCCAGCGGGCGCGAGCCGTCGTCGCGGATGCCGTCGCCATCGGTATCCACCCAACCGGCATTGGCGAGCAATTCCGTTGCCGCCGCCGGGTCAAAGGCGGGAAAGGTCTGGTTCGGATTAAACGCCCATTGCCACGCCAGAAAAGGGCTATTGGCAACAATACCCTGCCCGTGCAGAACCGTATCAATCATTTCCTGCCGATTCACCAGCATCAAAAGCGCTCGGCGCACATCGGGATTTTGAAAGAAAGGGAGGTCATCCGCTTTCTGTAAATTCAGATATACCACGCTGAACTGCGGCAACGGCGCGCTGAACAATCGCGCGTCGGGCAGGGCTTGCAACGGGGCAATTAATTCCGATGGCATCTGCCCGATGCCGTCAATCGCATCGGTTTTCCACGCTTCCAGCAGCGCATCAGGGGTGGGGAAAAACAGAAATTCCACCTGCTCAATGCGGCTTAACTGCCCCCAATAACGGGGATTGCGCGCCAGCATCACATGGTCGGCTGCCACATCCTGCACCCGAAAAGGTCCCGTCCCCACCGGCGACAGGTTGAAGGGGTGGACGAGCAAATCGCGCGCGGCGATGCCTTTGAGCAAATGTTGGGGCAAAATGCCGGTGGTGGTGAAATATGGAAATGAGGGGAAGGGGTCTTCCAGCGTGAAGCGGAGGGTCAAATCATCCACCTGCTCGATTTTTACCGACTGCCACAGGTCGCGCAGGGCGGGGTTGCCGGGGAAATCGTCGGCGCGGATGAGGTTGAGGGTGAACACCACATCCGCGGCGGTGAAGGGTTCGCCATCCGACCAGCGGACATCCGGGCGCAGCACAAAAACATATACCCGCCCATCTTCGGAGACGCTCCAATTTTGCGCCAGCACGGGGTAAAGTTCCGCGTCCGCACCGGCGCGGGTCAGCCCTTCAAAGACCAGCCCGGTGATGTCCACGTCAATCGGATTGTATTCGGCAAGCAGGGGGTTGATGAACTGCACGCTGCCGAGGTTGCCCTCGCGGTACGTGCCGCCCTCGGCGGGTACTTCGACGGTGATTTTTTTGACAACAATTGTTTGCAGATATGCCACAAGCAAAATCGCGCCCGTTACAGCCAAAATTGCTTGCCAGCGAATGAAACGTCCCATAAATTCTGTGGAAACAACAATGCACAAAGGGGTATGCCTTTGTGCATGTGTACGCTTGTTTAAGCCGCTTGAAGTAAAATCTTACAACATAACAACGATGATGGCTACGGCGAAAAAGACGACCGACAACCCGATGGTTGCCTGATAGAACACTTTTTCCGCCCCGCGCCGCGTCCGGGAAAAACCGCCGCCACCGCCGAATACGCTGCCAATATTGCTATTGCTGCCTTGCAACAAAATTACCGTAATCATCGCAATGGATAAGATTATTTGAACTATTTGCAGTGCTGTGGTCACGTCATACACCTCGTTTGAATTTCAACCCGATGATTATACCACTGAACCCGGACTTGCGCCAATAAGCGCGCCAAACTTGGCAACGGCAAATCAACTTGACAAAACCCGCGCCTCCCCATACAATATATTTATGGAAACTGATTATGGTAAGCTGAGGGTGTATGGCATTCGGACAGAAATCGCAAGTTGATAAACTCAGTGTGGTGGAGTTGGAACGCCTGTTGCGCATCAAACAGCGGGAGGCGCGCAAAGAACGGTTTTTGCGTTTTTCGGCGGCGGGGGCATCGAAGAATGCGGCGTTGTTGAGCCGAGATGACCCGCCCACCGAAAAAGCCTCGCCACCGCCACCGCGCAAGCCCAAAACAATCCGTGACCGCATCTTGGGGC